>NZ_JBHJUV010000010.1:0-215443 GCF_042268025.1 Streptomyces sp. NPDC056161 | reverse complement strand
GGGTGGTGCGGGGGGGGGGGTTGATGGCGCCCGGCGTGGGCTCGGGGGTGGGGCCGGGCGGGGGGTGGGGGGGGGGGGGGCGGGGGGGGGATCCGGCCCCGCCCCGCGCACCCCGTTCGAACACCGCGGCCCCGCACCCCGCCCCGTCCCCGTACCCCCGTGACGACCCCACCGCACCGGGGGCCGTCGCGGGGCCGCCGCACCAAAGGACCGGTGGCCGCCCGTTGTCAGAGGCGGGCGGCATCATGAGGGGATGCGTGCTGCCCGGCTGATCAAGATGGTGCTTCTGCTCCAGTCCCGTCCCTCCATGACCGCCGCCGAGCTGGCGCAGGAGCTGGAGGTGTCGGAGCGGACCATCACCCGCGACGCGCAGGCCCTCTCGGAGGCGGGCGTCCCGGTGTACGCGGACCGGGGGCGGGCCGGGGGGTACCGGCTGATCGGCGGGTACCGGACCCGGTTGACGGGGCTGGCGCGCGGCGAGGCCGAGGCGCTGTTCCTGAGCGGGGTGCCGGGGGCGCTGCGGGACATGGGGCTCGCGGACACGGCCTCGGCGGCGCGGCTGAAGGTGTCCGCCGCGCTGCTGCCCACCCTGCGGGACGCCCCGCAGACCGCCGCGCAGCGGTTCCACCTCGACGCGCCGGGCTGGTTCCGGGAGCCGGAGACGCCCGCGCTGCTGCCCGCGGTCGCGGAGGCGGTCTGGGACGACCGCTGTCTCACGGCCGGCTACCGCCGCGGCGAGACCGAGGTGGAGCGCGCCCTGGAGCCGTACGGGCTGGTGCTGAAGGCCGGCGCCTGGTACCTGTGCGCGCGGGTCCCGGACGCGGGGGTGTTCCGGACCTACCGGGTGGACCGGTTCACGGCCGCCCGCGCCGCCGGCCCCCGCTTCTTCCGCGACGAGGACTTCGACCTGCCCGGTTTCTGGGCGGCGCAGGCCGAGCGGTTCGCCCGGTCGATCCTGCGCGCCGAGGTCGTCGTACGACTGTCCGCCGAGGGCGTCAGGCGGCTCGGGTACGTCGTCGATCCGCTCGCCGCGCGCGAGGCACTGCGCACGGCGGGCGGGGCGGAGGCCGCGGACCCGGACGGCTGGGTGACCGCGACGCTGCCGGTCGAGTCGGAGGAGGTGGCGTACACGCAGCTCACCGCGCTCGGCCCGGAGGCCGAGGTGCTGGCGCCCGACACCCTGCGGAACCGGTTCGCGCGGGACGCCGCCCGGCTCGCCCGGCTGTACAGCGGTTGACGGCCCGCACTCCGCGTGCGTGGCGCCCGGACAGGCCCGATGCTTGACCCGTGATGGACGAGACGGAGTTCTGGGACCTGGTGGACGCCGCCCGCGAGACCGCCGAGGGCGACCCCGAGGAGCAGGCGGACCTGCTCGTGGAGCGCCTCGCCCAGCTCGACCCGGACGCGGTGCTGGACTTCGCCCGTCACTTCGAGGCCCGCTACAACCGCGCCTACCGCTGGGACCTGTGGGGCGCCGCCTGGGTGCTGCTGGACGGGGCCAGCGACGACGCCTTCGACTTCTTCCGGTGCTGGCTGATCGGTCAGGGCCGGGACGTCTTCGAGGGCGCCCTGCACGACCCGGACTCGCTGGCCGACCTGCTGGACGACTTCGACGAGGAGATCGACGGCGACGGCGAGGAGCTGGGCTACGCGGCGGACGAGGCGTACGAGCAGCTCACCGGCACCGTCGCCCCGGACCTCGGCCTGGCCCCCGCGCCCGCCGAACCGGAGGGCGAGCCGGTCGACTTCGAGAGCGAGCGGGCCCTCGCCGAACGCTATCCCAAGCTGTGGGAGCGGTTCCGGGGGTGAGGCCACGCCGACGGCGCGATGCCGGGGTGCGGCGCGGACGTCAGGGCGTCAGGCGGTGCCGCGCCCGCGGCCGGCGTTCGCGGGCAGGTGGCCCTGGGGCTGCTGGGCCCGTACCGCGTGGTGCAGCGGCGCCTTGTTGGCCCGGTCGAGAGCGGACGCGGTGGCGGCGGCCGGACCGAGGAGCACGGCGGCGACGGCACACAGGACCGTCCAGGACGCGCGGTCGAAGCGCCGGCCTCCGACGACCGTACCCCTTGCCGCCTCCCGCTCCCGACCTCCCACCCTCACCTCAGCCGTCCCTGCCGTCCCTGCCGTCCCTGCTGTCTCCGCCGTCTCCGTGCGGCTGCTGTGCATGCTCCCCACCTCCGGTCGGCTGCTGTGGTCCCGACCGTAGGGCGGGCGGCTTGGCGGGGGCTGCGCGGCTGCTGTGGCGCCGCTGTGAGCGGTGGTCACCGCCGCCCCTGGAGACGTGCCGCGACCTTCCTGATCTCGGGGAGCCGGGCGGTCAGGGCGGCGCCGGGGCAACTGGTGCGGTAGCCGGCGTCGTGGCCGGAGACGGCGGGCAGCGTGGCGGCGGCGCCGACCGGGTAACGGCTGAGGGCGTTGCTGGAGACGAGGCGGGCGGCGGAGCGCGGATCCACGCCGGACAGGCCCAGCTTCCAGGCGATCAGGGCGGCGATGGCGTCGGTCATCGCGCGGGGCACGACGGTGCCCCGGGTGAAGGTGCCGATGGCCGCGATGCCGGCGGTGCGGTGGTTGAAGCCCTGGGAGTGGGCGCCGATGACGGCGCGTTCGACGCCGCCCGCGCGGCCCTCGTAGATGGTGCCGCAACGGTCGACGAGGAAGTTGTATCCGATGTCGTCCCATTTGCGGGCGGTGGTCTGGCCCGCGTACACCCGGCGGATGACTTCCGGCGTGTCGGCGCAGCGGTAGGTGTTGGGCGAGTCAGTGTGGTGGACGAACACCGCGACCACCGCGTCGTCGTAGCGCGGGGGCGGCTGTGTCCTGCGCACGGTGGCGTTCAGCCAGGTGGAGCGCGGCAGGATGCGGGGCTGGGCCGCCCGGTACAGCGGCGCGCTGCGCGGCGCCGGCGGCTGGGCGTGCCGGGGTGGGGCCGGGTGGCTGTGCACGCCCCGGACCCACAGCAGCAGTGCTCCGGTGGCGGCGGCACCCGACAGGCTACCGATGAGCAGCAGAGCCGGTCCGAGCAGGCGGCGCCTGCCCCGTGGCCGTCTCCGCCGTTGTCTTCGCGATCTTCTGAAGGCCCACATGGGTCCCACTCTGGGTGTCTCCCGGCACGCCCGCGATGTGTGGTGTGCCACCCGGTGGAACCATCATCCCGGTCCGGGGCGTTTTTGTGGGTAACGCGCGCGTGGCGAGGTCCGGACCGGGACGTCCCGCGCGCGGCCGATCACCGGGACCGTCCCGCCCGTAATCAGGGGTACGAGAGAAAGGCGGCTCCGTGGACCTGCTCGATGTGCTGCTCGTACTGGTGACCCTCGCGTACGCCGGATCGGGGTACCGGCGGGGTCTGGTCGCCGGATGCGTCTCGCTGGCCGGTTTCGTGGGCGGCGCGGTCGTCGGCGTGTGGATCCTGCCGTGGGTGATGAACCTGGTCACCCGGGGGACGACCGCGGCGACGGTGACCGCCGTGCTGACGGTGCTGATCCCGGCGGCGGTGGGACACGAACTGGCCGGGCGGCTGGCGTTGCGGCTGCGCCGGGAGTTGGACCGGGGGCCGTTGCGGGTGGCCGACGGGCTGGGCGGGGCCGCGGCGAACACGGTCGCGGTGCTGATCGTGGCCTGGGTCGCGGCGAGCGTGCTGGGCGCCTCGTCGTCGCCGGTGGTGACGTCCGCGATCCGGAACTCCGCGCTGCTGGGCGCGGTGCAGAACGCGATGCCGGACACCACCCCCGCCTGGTTCTCGCGCGCCACGTCCGCGCTCACGGAGGCGGGCTTCCCACAGGTGTTCAACCCGTTCGAGAGCGACTCGACGGCCAATGTCGCCCGCCCGTCCGGCGACAACGTGACGGCCGCCGCCACGAACGCCGCGCGGCTGAGCACGGTGAAGATCGAGGGCTCCGCGGGCACGGAGGGCCGCGAGGGCAGCGGGTTCGTGTTCGCGCCGCAGCACGTGATGACCAACGCGCACGTGGTGGCGGGCATCGACGGCCCCAGCGTGCGGATCGGCGGCGTCGGGTCGGCGTACGCGTCCCGGGTGGTGCTGTTCGACCCGCAGCGGGACGTGGCGGTGCTGTACGTGCCGGGACTGCACGCGCCCACGCTGCGCTTCGACGACAGCGCGGCGCGCGGGGACTCGGCGGTGGTCGCGGGCTATCCGCAGGACGGCGGTCTGAACCTCCAGGCGGCCACGGTGGCGAACCGGGTGGCGGCGACGGGCCAGAACATCTACAACGACGCCACGGTCACCCGCGAGATCTACTCGATCCGTTCGACGGTGCGTCCCGGCAACTCCGGCGGCCCGCTGCTGACCACCGACGGCCGGGTGTTCGGTGTGGTGTTCGCCCGCTCGACCTCCGACAACGAGACGGGCTACGTCCTGACGGCGGACGAGGTGGCGGGCGACGCCGCGCGCGCCGCCACGGCGACGGCGGCGGTGGACACGGGGAGCCTGGTCACGTCGTGAGGCTCACAGGGAGCGCCCCATGAGCACGTCGTCGACGTACGCCCCGTCGAGGAGGAACTCCCCGGGCAGCACCCCTTCGACCGCGAACCCCTCGGACTCGTACAGCGCCCGGGCCGGGGCGTTGTGCCCGAGGACGCGCAGGGTGATGCGCCGGGCACCGCGCCGCCGCGCCTCGTCCTGCACCGCCCGCAGCAGCGCCCGGCCGACCCCGGCGCCGCGTGCCGAGTCGGCGACGGCGAGCCCCTGGATCTGGCGGACGTGCGCGTTGCAGGCCAGTTCGGTGGGGAGGGCGAGCCTGATGTAGCCGACGACGACGCCGTCGACCTCCGCAACGAGGTGGTCCCCGGGCCCGCAGCGCTCGGAGAAGAAGGGCCGGTAGGGCGGCTGCGGCCGGGGCTGCACCGCGTGCAGCGGCGACCAGGTCTCCCGGTCGAGCAGGCTCAGGGCCGCCTCGTCCTCGGGCCTGGCGAGGCGTATGTACGGGTCGGGCATGGCGGCAACTCTAGGACGGACGCGGGGAGCCCGGCGGGACGGGGTCCGCGAGCGCGGCGGGCCCGGGGATCCGGGGAGTCGTCCGGAGATCCGCCGGCTCGCCGGGCAGGATGAAGCCATGGAACGTTCGCGAATCGCGGTGGCCGGGGCGTCCGGCCTCATCGGCAGCGCTCTGGTGCGGTCCCTGACCGCGGACGGACACGAGGTGGTGCGGCTGGTCCGCCGGGCGCCCGACGGCCCGGGGGAGGTCCGCTGGGACCCGCAGCGGCAGCAGGTGGACGCGGCCGGGCTGGCCGGCTGTACCGCCGTGGTCAACCTGGCGGGCGCCGGGATCGGCGACCACCGCTGGACGGACGCCTACAAGCGGACGATCCGGGACAGCCGGGTGCTGGGCACGGCGGCGCTCGCGGAGGCCCTCACGACACTGGAGGAGCCACCTCGGGTGTTCGTGAACGGCAGCGCGATCGGCTACTACGGCGACACCGGGGACCGGGCGGTGGACGAGGCGGCGCCGCCGGGGGACGGTTTCCTGCCGTCCCTGTGCGTGGAGTGGGAGGAGGCGACGGCGCCCGCCCAGGAGGCCGGGATCCGGACCGTGTACGGCCGCACCGGACTGGTGGTGGCCCGCCGGGGCGGTGCCTTCGGGCGGCTGTTCCCGCTGTTCCGGGCCGGGCTCGGCGGACGGCTCGGGGACGGGCGGCAGTACTGGTCGTTCATCGCGCTGCACGACGTGGTCGCCGCGCTGCGTCACCTCCTCGACACCGAGGAGCTGTCGGGCCCGGTCAATCTGACCGCTCCGGAACCGGTGACGAACCGTGAGATCACCGCGGCGCTGGGCCGGGTGCTGCACCGGCCGACACTGTTCGCGGTGCCCGAGCCCGTGCTGCGGACGGCGCTGGGCGAGCTGGCCGGGGATGTGCTCGGCAGTCAACGGGTGGTGCCCAAGCGGCTGCTGGAGTCGGGTTTCACCTTTGCGTTCCCCGGGGCCGAGGACGCCGTCCGTGCTGCGTGACGGACTCGTGTGACCGTATGCGACCGTCGTGCGACCGTGCCCTGTTGATGCGCGACTGTCCTTGACCGATCACCGCCCTACCCTCGACCCGAACTCGGGTATCCCTGCAGCCTGTCGGGGCATCGGGCCCCACCGGCCGCGCAATGTCGAGGAGGGGCCTCGTGCTTGAGCCCGTGAACCAGGCGGACGTAGTCGTCGTGGGAGCCGGGATCGCCGGACTGTCGGCGGCCCATCGCCTCACCAGCGCAGGTGTGAGGACCGCGGTCCTGGAGGCCGCCCCTTGCGTCGGCGGCCGCATGTCGACGGAGAAGGTCGACGGCTTCCGGCTCGACCGGATCGGACAGCTCCTGTTCACCTCGTATCCCGAACTGCGGCTGACTCCGGGGCTCGACGCCCTCGTCCTGCGCACCTTCGCGCCGGGCGTGGTGCTGCACCACGACGGGCGCCTGCACCGCGTGGGCGCACCGGCGGGCGCGGGGAGCGCAAGGGGCGCACTCAACGCGGTACGCGCCCTGGCGGCCGCCCCCAGGGTCACAGGCATGCCCAGGACCACGGGCATGCCCAGGGCCACGGGGACGCCCAGGACCACCGCGGTGCCCCGGAGCACGGGCATACCCAGGGGCACGGGCGGGCCCGCCACCCGGCCCGGGGCCCGTGTCCTCGACATCGGCGCGCCGCTCCGGCTGCGCGCCCTGCTCGGCCGGTTGGCCACGACCCCCGTGGAGCGCCTGCTGGCCCGCCCCGAACTCCCCGCCGACCAGGCCCTCACCGCCCGCGGGACTCCCGCGCGTACGGTCGACGGCTTTCTGCGTCCGCTGCTGGCCGCCCTGCTGTGCGACCCGGAGCTGACCACGTCCAGCCGGTGCGCCGACCTCGCGCTGCGCTCGTTCGCGGGCGGCCGGATGTGTGTGCCGGAGGGCGGGGCCGAGGCGCTGCCGGAGCTGCTGGCCGCCGCGCTGCCACCGGGCACGGTGCACACCGGGGTGCGGGTCACGTCCGTCTCGACGACCTCGGTGACCACCGCGGAGCACGGCGAGATCCGCTGCCGGGCCGTGCTGCTGGCCACCGACGCGCGCGCCGCCGCCGAGTTGCTGCCCGGCCTGCGGGTGCCGGACTTCCACCCGGTGACCGTCGTCCACCACACCACGGACGAGCCCCCGGCGACCGGCGCCGCACTGCTGCTGGACGCCGACCGCGGCGGCCCGGTCGCGCACACCGCGGTGGTCAGCCGCGTCGACCCGAGCCGCGCGCCGGCGGGCCGCGCGCTGATCTCCTCGACGGTCCTGGGCACTCCCCCGGAGGGCGTCGACACCGCCGTACGCATGCACCTGTCCCGGCTCTACGGGACCTCGACCCACCGCTGGGAGACCCTTGCCGTGCACCACACCCCCGAGGCGGTGCCCGCGATGCGCCCCCCGCACGACCTGCGCCGCCCGGTCCGGCTGCTGGCGGGCCTGTACGTGTGCGGCGACCACCGCGACACCAGCACCGTCCAGGGCGCCCTGCACTCGGCCCACCGCGCCGCCTCAGCGATCCTGACAGACCTGGGCACAGGCTCGATGAACCGCGCAGAACCCCTACCAACCACACGAAAAGCAGCCTGACCCACCCCCGACAGAGCCACGAAAACCTACACACCCCCCACACCCAACCCGCACCCAACCACCCACCGATCCCCCCCCATAGGGGCGCGGGGAACTGCGCAACACCCCCCACCCACCCGCACCCAACCACCCACCGATCCCCCACGAGCCCCCACCCCACCCCCACCCACCCCCGAACCACCGCCGCCGGGCCGAAACGGGGGCCCGGTGGGCGGTGGGGCCGGAACGGGGGCCGACCCCCCACCCCGCCCCGCCCCCACCACCCCCACCGCTCAGCCAAGCGCAGCGACCTTGTCGCGATACCCCCGCACCGGCGCAGCATCCCGGTACGGCTCAAGCCGCCGCTCGAAGTCCCTGACGTACTCCAGCGCCCGCACGGACCGCATCTCCGTCGCCTGCCCCGCGGCCTCCGCACCCAGCGCACACGCCTGGTCGAGTTCGCCGAGGCCGAGGCGGGCGGTGGCGAGGACGACCCGGCAGAACAGCCGGCTGCGGGCGTACGCCGGGGCGCGCAGTTGCAGGGAGCGCTCGGCGTGCTGGGCGGCGGCCCGGTACTGCTGAAGGTCCCGGTGGCAGTGCCCGAACTCGTCGGCGAGCTGCGCCTCGTCGAAGAAGCGCGCCCAGTGCGGTACGTCGTCACCCGGCCGGGACGCCTCCAGGGCGCGCTCGGCCCGCACCAGTGCGCCGGTGCACGCCCGCACCTCGCCCAGCAGTCCGTGCGCACGCGCCTCAACGGAGTGCAGCAGGGCCTGCACGACGGGCGGGGCGCCGCTCCCGACCCCCTGCTGCGCCACCCGCGCCAGCTGGACGGCCTCCCGGCCGTGCCCGAGGTAGACGGCCTGCCGGCTCATGGTGACCAGGACGTAGGAGCCGTAGGCACGGTCCCCGGCCGCCTGGGCGAGCCGCAGCGCCTGCACGAAGTAGCGCTGGGCGAGTCCGTGTGCGGCGATGTCGTACGACGTCCAGCCGACGAGCCGGGTGAGGTCGGCGGCCGCGGCGAACAGCCGACGGCCGGTCTGCTCGCCGTACACGCCGCGCAGCATCGGCTCGCACTCGTGCTCCAGGTAGCGCACGAGCGCCTGCCGGGCATGGCCGCCGCCGTACTGGTCGTCGAGGACGCGGAACAGTTCGCCGACCGACCGCAGGGCGGCGATGTCACCGCCGGTGACCTTGTGGGCGGGTCCGCGGTCGGCCTGGCCACACAGCCGCGGCGGCAGGGGCAGCGCCCGCGTGGCGGCCCCGGGACGGCCCTGCGCGGGCACCCGGGCGACGGGCCCGCCGCGGGCCACCTTGTCGTCGGCCCGGCCGATCAGCCAGTCCCGGCTGGGCACCACGAGGCCCGCCGCGGTGAACGCGATCTTGCGCAGCTCGGCATGGCTGCCGGAGTCCTTGCGCCACAGCCCGCTGACGATGTCGACGGCCTCCTCGGGGCCTGCCGCGAACTCCAGCCCGGCGTACACGGGCGCGCAGGCGTCGAGGCCGAGGTCCTGGGCGGTGAGCCGGCGCCCGAGCCGGCGGGTGAAGACCTCGGCGATCAGCGCGGGCGTGGTGCCCCGCGGCTGCTGCCCCCGGAGCCATCTGGTCACGGAGGTCTTGTCGTATCTGAGGTCCAGTCCGTGTTCCAGACCGAGCTGGTCCACACGACGGGCCAGACCCGCGTTGGAGAACCCCGCTTCCGCGATGAGCGCGGCGAGCTGGCGGTTGGGAGTGCGCTGCGCGGGTCGTTCCGTCATGTGCGGTACGGTCTCCTGCCTCCCGGGCCGACTTGCCCGGATTGCCTGTGAGCAGCCCTTATGGCCTCATGGACGGCGCGAATGTAGCGGAGAGTGAGCAAGCGGTCGCAGATCTCGGCACTCATTCATCCGATCGTGTGAGGATTGGCCGCAGGGCTGACGCGTGGCGGCCGGACGTACAGTGACTTGGGCGCGTTACGCGCCTGACATTGCCAACGCCCTAGGGAGGCGCTTGCCGTGAGTGAGTTGCGGTTCGTCCGCATGGGATTCGGCGCGGACGCGGTCGAGTACCAGGAGGCATGGGACGAGCAGCGCCGGGTGCACGCGGCGCGGTTCGCCGGCGAGGTCCCGGACACCGTCCTGCTCCTTGAGCACCCCCCCGTCTACACGGCGGGCCGCCGCACCGAGGACAGCGAACGCCCGCTCGACGGCACCCCGGTCATCGACGTGGACCGCGGCGGCAAGATCACCTGGCACGGTCCGGGCCAGCTCGTCGGCTACCCGATCCAGCAGCTCCCGCGCCCGGTGGACGTCGTCGCGCACGTGCGGCGCCTGGAGGAGGCGCTGATCCGCACCTGTGCGGAGTACGGCCTGGAGACCACCCGGGTCGAGGGCCGCAGCGGGGTGTGGGTGCTCGGCGACCCGGTCGAGCGGCGCCCGGCGATCGGCGGGCTCACCCTCGACCTCGACCCGCGCCTGGGCGACGACGAGTTCGACCCGCGCCTGGGCGGCCCGGAGTACGCGCCGTCCAACGCCGGCCAGCGCCACGAGGACCGCAAGCTCGCGCAGATCGGGATCCGGGTCGCCAAGGGCGTCACGATGCACGGCTTCTCCTTCAACGTGAACCCCGACACCACCTGGTTCGACCGGATCATCCCGTGCGGCATCCGGGACGCGGGCGTCACCTCCCTCGCCGCCGAGGTGGGCCGCGACATCACGGTCGAGGACGTGCTGCCCACGGTGGAACGGCACCTGCGGGACGTCCTGGAGAACGCGGAGTTGAAGCCGCGGGAGATCGAGCGGAATCCGGCGGCACAGCCGGCGGCGTGACGCGTCGGCATAAAACCCCCCGCCCGACGCTTGACCACAGGGGCGGTTCCGGCCGGGGAAGGACCCGGCGGGCGGCAGCCGCCGGCGGGTCAGCACCACCGCCGGGCATTCAAATCAACGGGCGTACCCTGAAAGTCGCCGAAGAATCAATCGCTAGGAGCCGGTCGTGTCCGCAGTCGCACCAGACGGACGCAAGATGCTGCGCCTGGAGGTCCGCAACAGCCAGACCCCCATCGAGCGCAAGCCCGAGTGGATCAAGACCCGCGCGAAAATGGGCCCCGAGTACACGAAGATGCAGAACCTGGTCAAGAGCGAGGGTCTGCACACGGTCTGCCAGGAAGCCGGCTGCCCGAACATCTACGAGTGCTGGGAGGACCGCGAGGCGACCTTCCTCATCGGCGGCGACCAGTGCACCCGGCGCTGCGACTTCTGCCAGATCGACACCGGCAGGCCCGAGGCGCTGGACCGCGACGAGCCGCGCCGGGTGGGCGAGTCCGTGGTCACGATGGACCTGAACTACGCCACCATCACCGGTGTGGCCCGCGACGACCTGGCCGACGGCGGCGCCTGGCTCTACGCGGAGACCGTGCGCGAGATCCACCGGCAGACCGCGGACCGCGAGGGCGGCCGGACCAAGGTGGAGCTGCTGGCCCCCGACTTCAACGCCGTCCCCGAGCAGCTGGCGGAGGTCTTCTCGGCCCGGCCCGAGGTCTTCGCGCACAACGTCGAGACGGTGCCGCGGATCTTCAAGCGGATCCGCCCCGGCTTCCGCTACGAGCGCTCCCTGAAGGTCATCACAGAGGCCCGCGACTTCGGCCTGGTCACCAAGTCGAACCTGATCCTCGGCATGGGCGAGACCCGCGAGGAGGTCGGCGAGGCGCTGCGGCAGCTGCACGACGCGGGCTGCGAGCTGGTCACCATCACCCAGTACCTGCGCCCGTCCGTGCGCCACCACCCCGTGGAGCGCTGGGTCAAGCCGCAGGAGTTCGTCGAGCTGAAGGAGGAGGCCGAGCAGATCGGCTTCTCGGGCGTGATGTCCGGACCGCTGGTACGGTCCTCCTACCGTGCCGGGCGGCTGTACCGGATGGCCGTCGAGAAGCGCGGCGCGTTCGTCGCCGCCCAGGCCGTCTGACCGGCCGTCACTTCGCTTGCGCGGTAAGGGCCGAGGACTCGTATGAGTTCGCACACACCTCGTTACCCGCCAGTAGAGTCAGGATGAACCGCGGCCCCGGCCGTCCTCCCAGATGGGAGTGCGCGCGCCGGGGCCGCGTCACCGTTTCGGCCCCCGTATCCAGCCTTCATCGGTGTTTGACCGGTTGGTCACGCCCTGGTAACACCGAACAGTGACCTTGGATTCACACCACGTGCACCCGTTCCCGGAGCCGTTTCGAGGGGGGACCTCCACCATGCAGGCCGCGCCCGTTCGCGCCACCGCCATCCCGAGCTTCACCGGCGCGCTCCGCGCCGTCGAGTCTCTGCTCATGAGCGCCGGTCAGCGCACCGCCCGCCGCAACGCCTGGACCTCGGTCCTGGAGGACCGGCGCCGTGCCCAGGACCGGGTCGAGGCGGAGCGCGTCCTGGAGCGGGCCGCCACCCGCTCCTGACGCCCGGCCGCCCGGAACCGGCCGTCAAAGCCGTCAAAGCCACCGAAGCCGCCAGGTCCACCAAGTTCGCCAAAGCCGCCAAAAGCACTGCCGTCGAAGGCGCTTCCGGAGGCACGTAGACTTCGTGGCATGGCGAGGAAGGAATCCGCAGCGGACGCTGCGAACCCCGGGCGACTGAAACAGATCGCCCTGACGTACAAGATGACCCGCAAGGTCGACAAGACGATCGGTCTTGTACTCGCGGCTGTCGGCATCGTCACCTTCGGTGTCCTCCTCGCGATCGGCTTTCTGATCGGCCACCCGGTCTATCTCGGCATCCTGGGCCTGCTGCTCGGCTTCCTCGCGGCGGCGATCGTCTTCGGCCGCCGCGCCGAGCGGGCCGCCTTCGGGCAGATGGAGGGCCAGCCGGGCGCCGCCGCGGCCGTGCTCGACAACATCGGCCGGGGCTGGACGACGACCCCCGCGGTGGCGATGAACCGCAGCCAGGACGTCGTGCACCGGGCCGTCGGCAAGGCCGGCATCGTGCTGGTCGCGGAGGGCAACCCGAACCGGGTCAAGACGTTGCTGGCCGCCGAGAAGAAGAAGATGAACCGCATCGTGGCGGACGTGCCGGTGCACGACGTGATGGTCGGCACCGGCGAGCACCAGATCGCGCTGAAGAAGCTGCGCACGACCATGCTGAAGTTCCCGCGCGTCCTGACCGGCCCGCAGGTGACGGCGACCAACGACCGGCTGCGCGCCATGGGCGACCTGATGAGCAACATGCCGCTGCCGAAGGGCCCGATGCCCAAGGGCATGCGGATGCCGAAGGGCGGACAGAAGCCCCGCTGACCCGTACGGCGAAACCGGTCCCGGCACGGCGACCGGACGACGACTGCGAGCGAGAGCGATGGGGGCGGCCGGATCACTCCGGCCGCCCCCGTCGTCGTACGGGACCGTCGGCCGCGGACCGTCGGTGCCACCGTCGGCCGCGGACCGTCGGATGCGTCAGCTGCGGACTTCCACCGTGCGGGCCAGGCGGTCGTGCAGTCCGCGGCCGTCGCGGTCCCAGATCAGCGCGGGGAGGGCGAGGAACAGCAGGACCGTGCGCAGCAGGACGCGCAGCGGGTTGACCCGGCCGGTGTCCAGGGCGACCACGCGGAGGCCGAAGATCCGCTTGCCCGGCGTGAAACCGATCGTACCGACGGTGAGCAGGATCAGGACGAACAGGATGAGCGGGGCCCAGACCTGGGCCGCCCGGTTGTAGCTGTCCGTGATCAGGCCGTATGCGATCAAGAGGCACAGTCCCCAGTCCACGGCCAGCGCGCCCAGCCGTCGGCCCGGACCGGCGATCGAGCCGGGACCCGTCTGCGGCAGACCGAGCCGTTCACCCCGGTGTCCGAAGTCGGCACCCGCCTCTTCCAGGGCCGCGCGGGGCCCGGAGAGCCACGATCCCATTGCTTGCCTGTTGTCCACCCGTCCACGGTACTGCGCCCGCGATCGACCGGGAGACGGCGGGGTCCGCCGGGGCTACGGTGGAACCTGGGCCGGTTAACTTCAGCGAAACAAATGGGTCACGCCCGAGAAATCACCCGTCCCTAGGGTCGACCCAGCGTGTGCCACCGCACTGGCCGCACGAACGATCTACCACCCCGGCGACAGGACGGTCGGGAGTAGGAGGAGCTGGATGTTCCAGAACGCCGACGAGGCCAAGAAGTTCATCGCGGACGAGGACGTCAAGTTCATCGACGTCCGCTTCTGCGACCTGCCGGGCATGATGCAGCACTTCACGGTGCCCGTCGATGCGTTCGACCCGGACGAGGAGCTGGCTTTCGACGGATCCTCGATCCGTGGTTTCCAGGCCATTCACGAATCCGACATGGCGCTGCGCGCGGACCTGTCGACCTCCCGGGTCGACCCGTTCCGCCGCGACAAGACCCTCAACATCAACTTCTTCATCCACGACCCGATCACGGGCGAGCAGTACTCCCGTGACCCGCGCAACGTGGCGAAGAAGGCGGAGACCTACCTCGCCTCCACCGGGATCGCGGACACCGCGTACTTCGGCCCCGAGGCCGAGTTCTACGTCTTCGACTCGGCCCGCTTCGAGACCCGGGCCAACGGCTCCTTCTACGAGATCGACTCCGAGGCCGGCGCCTGGAACACCGGCGCGCTGGAGGAGAACCGCGGTTACAAGGTCCGTTACAAGGGCGGCTACTTCCCGGTCCCGCCGGTCGACCACTTCGCCGACCTGCGCGCCGAGATCTCCCTGGAGCTGGAGAAGAACGGCCTGAAGGTCGAGCGCCAGCACCACGAGGTGGGCACCGCCGGCCAGGCGGAGATCAACTACAAGTTCAACACGCTGCTCGCCGCCGCCGACGACCTCCAGCTCTTCAAGTACATCGTGAAGAACGTCGCCTGGCGCAACGGCAAGACCGCGACCTTCATGCCGAAGCCGATCTTCGGCGACAACGGCTCGGGCATGCACGTCCACCAGTCGCTGTGGACCGGCGGTGAGCCGCTGTTCTACGACGAGCAGGGTTACGCGGGCCTGTCGGACACCGCCCGCTACTACATCGGCGGCATCCTCAAGCACGCTCCGTCGCTGCTGGCCTTCACCAACCCGACGGTGAACTCGTACCACCGCCTGGTGCCCGGTTTCGAGGCCCCGGTCAACCTGGTCTACTCGCAGCGCAACCGCTCCGCGGCCATGCGCATCCCGATCACGGGTTCCAACCCGAAGGCCAAGCGCGTCGAGTTCCGCGCGCCCGACTCCTCCGGCAACCCGTACCTCGCCTTCTCGGCGCTGCTCCTCGCGGGCCTGGACGGCATCAAGAACAAGATCGAGCCGGCCGAGCCGATCGACAAGGACCTGTACGAGCTGGCCCCCGAGGAGCACGCGGGCGTCCCGCAGGTCCCGACCTCGCTGCCGGACGTCCTCGCCTCGCTCGAAGCCGACCACGAGTTCCTGCTCCAGGGCGACGTCTTCACCCCGGACCTGATCGAGACGTGGATCGACTACAAGCGCACGAACGAGATCGCTCCGCTCCAGCTGCGTCCGCACCCGCACGAGTTCGAGCTGTACTTCGACGTGTGACCTGACGCGCACGCGAGGCTCCGGCGCCCCCGTCCCTGTTTTGCAGGGCGGGGGCGCCGTCGTATGGTGTGCTGCACAGTTGTTCGACAGGAATCATCGGGACGCAGGGGGCGCCGGGATGTCCGAGCGGGATGATCTCGAACGTGAGTTCGACGTCAAGTGGGCCGACGAGGCCGAGCGCAAAGAGCCCTCCGCCCGGGCCAGGATGCTCGCCGCCCGCTGGAAGGAGAACCCGCCCGACCCCGCCCCGTTCCGTGCCGCCCCGGAGCGGAGCGCCCCGCGCCGCTCCTCCTGGGCATCGACGGCGATCGTGCTCGGCTGCGTCGCCGTGGTGATCCTGCTGCTGGGCTGGGCCCAGACCCGGTCTCCCTACTGACGTCGCCCTGCCGGCACCGCCGACGCCGCCGGCACCGAATCTTTGCCCGTCCCAGGGCCGATCCCGACGCCACCTTCACACCCGCCAGGTGCACACTGGACAGCGGGACGAGTGCGTGACTGCGGGGTGATGCAGATGCAGAGCCGCTTTAGGAGCGACCGACGGCTGACCGTGCGAATGGTGACCACACTGTTCCTGCTCGGGCTGCTGTACGTGGCCTTCGTGGCCGTGCTGATCACAGTGTTGAAGTCGTGGCTGCTGGTCGTGGTGATCGCGGCCGGGGTCCTCCTTGCCCAGTACTGGTTCTCCGACCGGGTCGCGCTGTACGCCATGCACGGCCGGATCGTGGAACGCGAGGAGTATCCGGACCTGCACGGCGTGATCGACCGCCTGTGCGCGCAGGCGGACATGCCCAAACCCGTGGTCGCCGTGTCGGACATCGACATGCCGAACGCGTTCGCGACCGGCCGCAACGCCGATCACGCGGTGATCTGCGTGACCACCGGCCTGCTGCGCCGCCTGGAGCCCGCGGAACTGGAGGGCGTACTGGCGCACGAGCTGTCGCACGTGGCGCACCGGGACGTCGCCGTGATCACCGTCGCGTCCTTCCTCGGCGTCCTGGCCGGTCTGATGGTGCGGTTCGCCTTCTACTCGGAGCTGTTCCGCGGACGCCGGGACCAGAACACCCTGGCGGTCTTCGCCGTCATCATGGGCGTCTCCGCGGCCGTGTACGCGATCAGCTTCATGCTGATCAGGGCGCTGTCCCGGTATCGCGAGCTGGCCGCCGACCGCGCCGCCGCCTTCCTGACGGGCCGCCCCTCGGCCCTCGCGTCCGCGCTGACCAAGGTCGACGGGGACATCGCCCGGATCCCGACCAAGGACCTGCGCACGGCGCAGGCGTTCAACGCCTTCTACTTCAGCCCGGCGCTGGGTGCCGAGCCGGGCCTGTCGCGGCTGTTCTCCACCCACCCCAGCCTGGAGAAGCGGCTGGAGCAGCTGAGCCGGATCTCCGCCGAGCTGGGTGAGGCGGCCATGCCGGGCAAGGCGGGCTGAGCATGGGGTTCCTGGACATCCTCCTCGGGCGTACGAAGCCCGTCGCGCCCGACCTCGACCAGTTGTTCGCGCTGCCCTCGGCGGCCGTGACGCTGGAGGCCGCGGCCGGGTTCACCCCGACCGGCGGCGGCGCGGTGTGCTTCGCGTCGGTCGAGGGCGCGGCCTTCGAGCAGACGCAGCGCGAGGTACGGGCCCTGCTGGACGCGGACGCCGAGCGCGAGGGGTCGCCGCTGCACGAGCGGGGCGCGGCGCCCGGGGCCCCGCCGGTGGAGCTGCGGCAGGACGACTACGGCTACTCCTGGCTGGTGTCGCAGCGCACGCCGGGCCAGCTCCCCGAGCTGGTCAACGACCTGCACGCGGTGAACAGCTCGATGGAGGTCAACGGCTTCGGCCCGCAGCTGCTGTGTTCCCTGGCCGGGTTCGAGAACAAGGACGCGGCGGGCGGCCGGCGCCGGCTCGCCCTGGTCTACCTCTACAAACGGGGCACCTTCTACCCGTTCGCGCCGCTGCCCGGCGCCGCCGAGCGGCGCGACAACGCGCTGGAGCTCCAGGTGAAGTCGGCCCTCGCGGACGATCTGCGGATCGAGGAGGACCTGAGCCGCTGGTTCCCGGTGTGGGGCGCCCCCGGGCTGTGACCGGGGACCCGACCGGGGACCCCCGGAATCCCGGAATCCCCGTGAGCCCGGGGTTGCAGGCCCACCCGCAGGCCCACGGCCACAGCCACAGCCACAGCCACAGCCACGATCCACCCGTGATCCACCCGTGAGCCCCGGGTCGCAGGGTCCGGCCCCGGCGACCCGGATCGGTCAGAGCCCGGGGGCCGCCCGTACCACCCCGGCGGCGACGGCGGCGCCGAGGGCCGCGTGGTCGGCGTCGGTCTGGTCGGCGTAGCGGAGCGCGAAGTCGGCGACCGCGTGGTCGAAGGTCTCGGCGGTGCCCAGGTAGGAGGCGATGGCGATGCGGTCGCCCGAGCGGGCGTGGGCGCGGGCCAGCGCGGTGCCGCACAGCCGGCCGTAGCCCAGGAGGCGGTTCGGGTTCATTCCGGCCACCTCGGCGACGCCCTTCACGTCGCGCAGCTGGCGCCAGTAGAAGGCGCGGCCCTGCGGCCCCGTCATCCAGCCGAGGAAGATGTCCCCGGCGGCCTGGAGCAGTCGCTGCCCGGCGACCACCCGGTGTCCGGGGTGGACGTAGGGGCCGCTCGGCAGGTGCTCCTCCAGGATGGCTTTGCGGGCCTCCTTGATCCGCAGCAGCAGCGGATCGTCGGCACCCCGCCCGGCCAGCAGCACGACGAAGCAGCGGATGCCGACACTGCCGACGCCGACGACCTCCCGCGCGGCGTCGGCGAAGCGGTAGCGGTCGAGGAGGAGGCGGCGTTCCTCGGACAGGGTGGAACGGTAGTCGCTGAAGATCTTGCGCAGGGAGGCCGCATCGCCCGGCCCGGCGGGTTCCAGCAGCGGCGGGTCGTGGATGATGCGCCGCTCCCCGTCCACCACCTCCGTGAGCTTGTGGAGGGCCTGGAGACTGGTGCGGCGGCGGGCCCGGGTGAGACTGGGCCCCGGGCGCCTGGAGCAGTGGGCCGCGCGGACCAGGGGCAGCAGGCTGTCGGCGTCGATGCGCTCGTACCAGACGGCCAGTTCACCGAGGCGGGCCAGCCGCCGCATGGAGGTGCGGTAGGCGGCGACGGTCTCGCGCACCGCCCGGTGGGCCCGCGGGTCGGAGTGCCCGTTCTCGCGGGCGGCGACGGCCACGGAGGCGGCGAGCCGTTTGACGTCCCATTCGAAGGGGCCGCGGAAGGTTTCGTCGAAGTTGTTGAGGTCGAACAGCAGGGACCGCTCCGGGGAGGCGTACACGCCGAAGTTGAGCAGGTGGGCGTCGCCGCACAACTGCACGGTGAGCCCGGTGTGCGGCCGCGCGGCCAGATCGGCGGCCATGACGGCGGCGCCGCCGCGCAGGAAGGCGAACGGCGAGGCGGCCATCCGCCCGTACCGGACCGGCAGCAGCTCCGGCAGCCGGTCCCGGCCCTGCCGCTCCAGCAGCGCGACCGGGTCGGGCCGGTCCACGGGCGGCAGCCATCCGGCGTGCGCGGAGCGGGACACCCGTTTGCGGGCGGCCTTGCCGCTGTCTGTGCGGTCCACGGCTGTGGGCATGCGACTCGCCTCCCTGGCTCCCGTCACCTCCTGATCTGATCGAAGTGAAGTCGGCATGCCGGGCCGCCGCATGTCCAGCCCGGCGAACGGGTGACGGGTCTGCCCGGCGGCCGGCGCGCGCACCGTCGGCCGGACGGCGGCGGGCACCCCGTGGGCGGGGGTGCCCGGCACCGGCCTCAGCGGCTGTAGCGCATGAACGCCCGCACCATGTGGCACGTCATGTCCGACGGCGGGTGGACGCCGATCTGTTCCGCCGTGCTGCGGATCGTCTCGTTGGGGGCCTGGCGGGGAACGTGGACGCCCGAGTCGAGCAGGGCTATGGCGAGCCGCATCGCCTTGAGGCGGCGGTTGTGCGTCACGTACCACTCACGCGGGCGGCCGGGCGGCAGTGGGCGTTTCATCACCGGTGCGTACGGCAGTTCGAGTTGGACGGGGCGCTTCGCGGTGGATTGGGTCGGCAACGGTTTCGGCTTCAGTGCGGCAGCGGGCACGGACATCCTCCTGTCGCGTTCTCGAACACTGCCTCCATTCTACTGCCTGCCACTGACATTCGAGGAGCCCGCAGATCCACCAAAGTCGCTGGTGGGAACGGACATTGACAGCATGTCACGGCAGTTCTGGGTGGGGCCGGAGGGGAGCCAGGAAATTCGAACAGACACCGGGTGCCCCGTCGGTGTACGACGGAGAGTCCGCGCCCGGCGAACGCGGGGCACGGACTCGACCGCGGAGACGAACCGGCGCCGGACCGAGTGCTTTCAGCCGGTGACGGTGAAGGTGGCCGACGAGTCGTTCTGGGTGGCGGCCTGACCGGTGCGCAGGTTCTGGATCACGTTGTTCGTGAACGTGCCCGTGCCGGTGACACCCGACGTGATCCAGATGCCCTGGTCGGCCGGGCCGTCGATGGTGTTGCCGGTCAGCGTCACATTGACCCGTGTGCGGTCGATGTAGAGGCCGGCGCGGAGGGCTCCCCGCAGGGTGTTGTCGCTCAGGGTGACGTTGGAGTACGCGGTGGGGAATTTCGAGGTGCTGGTCGGGGAGCTGATCCGCACACCGTGCCGGGTCCCGTTCCAGCCACCGCCGCCGAGCAGTACGTTCCCGCTGACCGTGGCGGACTCCAGCGGCCGGCCCGTGTCACCGAACACGCCGATGTCCAGGGCGCTGTTCGACGACACGCTGTTCACCAGGTTGTTCTTCATTTCGATGTCCTTGCCACCGGCGATCCTCAGGCCGTTGGCCCACCACGGTGCGATCGCGGTGTTGTTGAGCACCTTCGCGCCGCTGATCTGGCCGTTGGTGCTGCTGGCGCCACCGTCGGAGTACACCGCGAAGGAGTCGTCTCCGGTACCCCGGGCGAAGTTGTTCTGGACCGTAATGTTCAGACCCAGTTTGTCCGCGTTGGGCGTGTTGCTGTTGTTGATGTTGAACCCGTCGCCGTAGCTGTCCGCGGTGCGGCTGTCGCGGACGGTGGCGTTGCTGCCCGAGAGCCAGTTGGCGTCGGTGTGCCGGGTCCAGATCCGCTCCACCAGCCAGCCGCCGGCGCCGCTGGCGTTGATGCCGTAGTCCGCGCCGCCCTGACCGCCGACACCTCGGTATACGGCGTTCGCGTCGATCTGGACGTCCCGCAGCGTGGTGCCCGAGCCCACCAGGATCTGCGACCGGTAGGTGGCCGGCAGGGTCGGTTTGCGGTAGATCGTCGTATACCACATGCCGGCGCCCTCCACCGTCGCCCCGGTGAAGTTCAGCGTCGTACCGTTCAGGCTGTTGGTCAGGTACTTGCCCGGCGGTATCCACACCGTCCTGCCCTGCGACTTGGCGGCGTTCACCGTGTTCTGGATGGCGGCCGTGGAGTCGGTGGTGAAGGTCGGGTCCGCGCCGTAGCTGACGACGGAGAGCGAATTGGCCGGCTGGGTCCGCGCCGCTGCGACGTTCTCCAGGTCGACCGAGTCGACGTCGTAGGCGGCGGCCGTGTTGGCGGCGTCCTTCTTCAACGTGATGGTGGCGCCGGCCGGGACGGGATCACCCGTGATCCAGAGCGGGAACTCGTTGTAGAAGTGATAGGGCTTTCCGCCCGCGTTGGGGTCGTCCGGGTTGGTCGTCGCGTTGAGGTAGTTCCACTCCTGCTTGGAACTCAGCGGGACGGCCTGCCGGTACACGCCGTTGACGTACAGGTTCAGTGTCGCGTCGATACCCCCGCCGGTCGCCGAGTCCGGGATCGACGCGCGCACCACGAGGGTGTTGGCCGGCTTTCCCGTGGCGTTCCGGAGCTCCACCGAGTCGCCGGTGCTTTTCAGTTCGACCAGACCGTAGCCGGATGCCTCGCTCTCCAGGGAGGCCGCGGTGGGGGCCGGATCTCCCGGCTTGACGGAGCGGACGCGGGCGCCGCCGCCCAGCGTCCCGGATTCGGCTTCGACCGTGGCGAAGGGCGTGGCGGCGCCCGCCGCGGCGGCCACGGGTGCGGCTTCGGCCGCGACGGCCGCACGGCTCTCGGTACCGGGCAATGCGGGCAGAGTGCCGACGGCGACTGCCGCGACACCGCAGAGCCAGATCGGGGAACGCCGGATACTTCGGCGCATGTGACACCTCTCTTATGACGTGGGGGCGGAGCACAGAGAAGCAAATAAATCCATCGAAGTGATTAAATGGGCCGCGTTGACGGGATCGCCACCGTAAATCGCCGGGGCGTGATGGGGCACCTGACGGGGAGGACGGCGATGGCGTCCGGTTGGCCACCATTGCATCGCCATGAAAATCCATCCGATTGACTTACGTCAATGTGTTCGACAAGTAAATTCTGCTGTGCGCAAAGGGGTTGACGAGAAGGAGTGGGCGACTTGTGCGCCGGGCGGATCGGCCGCCCTACCCTTGCGGACCGCTCACGGAACGTGAGCCGCACCACAGGGCCGCCGGGTAACACGGGGTTCACAGTCGGGCAACGGCCGGGAAATCGCCCGTTGACAGGCTGCCGGGCAAGACACGCGGCGCCCCAGTGCCGTAGCGCCGCGGCACCCGCAAGTGCGCCCAGACCCACCTCGAAGGATGTGGCCCGTGAGCTTCAAGGCTGAGTACATCTGGATCGACGGCACCGCGCCGACGGCCAAGCTGCGTTCCAAGACGAAGATCCTTGGTGACGCCGCGAAGGGCGCCGAGCTGCCGATCTGGGGCTTCGACGGGTCCTCCACCAACCAGGCCGAGGGGCACGCCTCGGACTGCGTGCTCAAGCCGGTCCTCAGCTGTCCCGACCCGATCCGCGGCGGCGACGACATCCTGGTGCTGTGCGAGGTCCTGAACACCGACCTCACCCCGCACACCTCCAACACACGGGCCGCGCTGGCCGAGGTGGCGGAGCGGTTCGCCGCGCAGGAGCCGGTGTTCGGCATCGAGCAGGAGTACACCTTCTTCGACGGCTCCCGCCCGCTCGGCTTCCCCGAGGGCGGCTTCCCGGCCCCGCAGGGCGGCTACTACTGCGGCGTCGGCGCCGACGAGATCTTCGGCCGCGAGATCGTCGAGGCCCACCTCGACAACTGCCTGAAGGCCGGACTCGGCCTCTCCGGCATCAACGCCGAGGTCATGCCCGGCCAGTGGGAGTTCCAGGTCGGTCCGCTGTCCCCGCTCCAGGTCGCCGACGAGCTGTGGGTGGCCCGCTGGCTGCTCTACCGCACCGCCGAGGACTTCGGCGTGTCCGCCACCCTCGACCCGAAGCCGGTCAAGGGCGACTGGAACGGCGCGGGCGCGCACACCAACTTCTCCACCAGGGCGATGCGCGAAGGACCCGAGGGCTACGCCGCGATCATCACCGCCTGCGAGTCGCTCGGCGAGGGCTCCAAGCCGCTCGACCACGTCAAGCACTACGGCGCCGGCATCGACGAGCGCCTGACCGGGCTGCACGAGACCGCCCCGTGGGACAAGTACTCCTACGGCGTCTCCGACCGCGGTGCCTCGGTCCGCATCCCGTGGCAGGTCGAGAAGGACGGCAAGGGCTACATCGAGGACCGCCGCCCCAACGCCAACGTCGACCCGTACGTGGTGACCCGTCTCCTGGTCGACACCTGCTGCGCCGCGCTGGAGAAGGCCGGCCAGGTCTGATCCGCGCCAAGGCCGCGCACAGGGGCGCCCACCGCTGGAGACAGCCGGTGGGCGCCCTTTCGCGTGGGCGCCCGCGCACCGCGCTCAGCCGCGGCGCGACGCCGGCCGGTACCGAGCGGCGCCGAACAGCACCGGGCGGAGCAGGGCTGTCCGCCATGTGGGACGGCGGTCGGGACAGCACGTCCGGGATCACGTCCCTGGCCTCGGGCAAAGGCCGGGCAACCGGCATCGGGCTGCGTCAACTTCCCGCCAAGGAAGCGTCCGAGCAGTGAGAGGAGGGTCCTGTTGCGGGCCGGTGTCTGCTTCAATGGGCCCATGGCCAGCTTCCAGGAACACACCGCGACGGGTCGTTACGACCTTGAGCCGTTCTGGCCTTCCCGTCAGCACCACGACTTCGACCGGGTGTGTTGCCGCGCGCGGAACGCGCGGGCCCTCTAAAGCCGTACATCCCGGCCTTCGGCCAGCGCGAAACGACGAACGTCCCCGGCGTGCCCGACCACGAATCGGCCGTCGACCCGCCCGACGAACCTCTCGCGCGAAAGAGCTGACCTCTCATGGCGACCACGCGTCCTCTCAACACCGCCACCCTCCCCTCCGCGCCCCAGCCGCCCGGCACCCGGCACCGGCTGCGCGCCGTCGACCGGGACGAGGAATGGGTCCCGCCCCGCCCGGCCCCGGTCGAGGGTCTGAACAACGTCGCGGACCTGCTGCCGCCGGGCACCACCTGGCTGCCGGCGCCGCAGCACACCGTGCCCACCCTGCCCGGACAGCCGCCGATGGTCGGCTACCTGGTACTGGTCCCGGCCGACCGGCAACTGCCCTTCCCGCCGGTCGTGGTGCCCGACGAGGCGGCGACCGCGCCCGCCGCGGACCCCGCGCCCGCGGGCGACCCGCTGGTACGCATCGACACCGCCCAGCGCACCGCCCAGGTGGACGGCCGCGACCTCGACCTCACCTACCTGGAGTTCGAACTGCTCGCCCACCTCGTGGCGCATCCGGGCCGGGTGCACACCCGTGACCAGCTGGTCACCACGGTGTGGGGCTACGGCCACGTCGGCGACGGACGCACCGTGGACGTCCACATCGCCCGGCTGCGCCGCAAGCTGGGCGCCGAGCACCGCCGGACGATCCAGACGGTGCGCCGCGTCGGCTACAAGTACACGCCGCCGACCGGACGCTGACCAGGCCCGGACCGCGCGCTCTGCCGACGGCAGATCCGGTTCCGCCCCGCGACCGCACCGGGCACAGTGACCGGCATGAGACTTCTGGTGCTGGGCGGTACGGAGTTCGTGGGGCGGGCCGTCGTGGAGTCGGCGCTCCGGCGTGGCTGGGAGGTGACCGTCTTCCACCGCGGACGGCACGCGGCGCCGCCCGGCGTGCGGTCGCTGTACGGCGACCGCACCGCCGCCGACGGGCTCGCCGCGCTCGCCGCGGGCGGCCCGTGGGACGCCGTCGTCGACACCTGGTCGGCGGCGCCGCGCGCCGTGCGGGACGCGGCGCGGCTGCTGCGGGGCCGCACCGGCCGCTATGTGTACGTCTCCAGCCGTTCGGTGTACGCGTATCCCCCGGCGGGCGGGCGCGGCGAGGACGCGCCACTGGTCGAGGGCGCGCAGGCCGGTGCCGGGCAGACCGACTACGCGCGGGACAAGCGGGGCGGGGAGCTGGCCGCCGTGGCGGCGTTCGGCGCGGACGACGCGCTGCTGGTGCGGGCCGGGCTGATCCTCGGTCCGTACGAGAACGTCGGCCGGCTGCCCTGGTGGCTGACCCGGATCGCCCGCGGCGGACCGGTCCTGGCACCCGGCCCGCGCGATCTGCCCGTGCAGTACGTCGACGTGCGCGATCTGGCCGAGTGGACGCTCGGGGCGGTGGAGCGAGGGCTCGGCGGCCCGTACAACCTGGTGAGCCCGCCCGGACACACCACGATGGGCGGCCTCCTCGCGGCGTGCGCCGAGGCGACCGGCGCGGAGGCGCGACTGCGTTGGACCGATCCGCGGGCGGTGCTGGACGCCGGCATCGAACCGTGGGTGGAGCTGCCGGTGTGGGTGCCGCCGGACGGCGACCTGTACGAGGCCCTGCACCGCGCGGACGTCTCGCGGGCGCTGGCCACGGGGCTGGTGTGCCGTCCGGTCCGGGAGACCGTCGCCGACACCTGGGCGTGGCTGCGGGAGATCGGCGGCCGGGCACCGCAGCGACCGGACCGTACCTTCAAGGGCCTCGACCCGGAGGTGGAGGCGCGGGTGCTCGCCGCCGCCTCCGGGGTGGCCGGGGAGGTGCCGGAGGTGGCCGGGGGTGTAGCTGACACCACCCCCTGACCGGGGGTTCCGCCCCGTGACCGGGGCTGCCGGTTCGGCGAGACTGGCGGGCATGGACACGAGGAGCGGACACCCCAGGACCTCCGGCGGCCGGGCCTTTGCCGTCGTGCTCGCCGGCGCGCGGGGGCTCGCCCTCTCGGTCGTCGCGCTCGCCGGTTCGATCACCCTGTTCGTGCTGTCGGTGCTGTCGATCGTGCTCGTCGTACTGGGCATCGGGATCGTCACGACGCCCTGGGTGCTGACCGGGGTGCGGGCGTTCGCGAACTGGCGGCGGCTGGTGGCCGCGCAGTGGTGCGGAGTGCGGATACCGCCCGGGTACCGACCGCTGCCCGCGGGCGCCAACCCGTGGGCGCGCACCTTCGGCATGCTCGGCGACCCGGCGACCTGGCGGGACCTCGGCTGGCTCATGACGGACATGACGGCCGGGTTCGCCACCGCGCTGCTGCCCGCGGCCCTGCTGTGCTATCCGCTGGAGGGCTTCGCGCTGGCGGCCGGGGTGTGGCGGCCCTACACGGACGGCGGCCAGGTCTTCTACTGGTACGGCTTCGTGCCGGTCTCCGGGCAGGGCAGCGCGCTGCTCGCCGGGCTGCTCGGCCTGGTGCTGGCCGGCGCCGCGTACGCCCTCGTCCCGGCGCTGCTGCGCGTCCACTTCCTGCTCACCCGTTCGGTGCTCGGGGCCGGTCGGGGCGGGCTCGCCGAGCGGGTGCGGGTGCTGACCGAGACCCGGCGGGACGCGGTGGACAGCTCCGCCGCCGAGCTGCGCCGCATCGAACGGGACCTGCACGACGGCGCGCAGGCCCGGCTCGTCGCGATGGGCATGGACCTGGGGACCGTCGAGGCGCTGCTCGACAAGGACCCGGCGCAGGCGCGGAAGCTGCTCGCGCAGGCCCGCCGCAGCTCCGCCGAGGCCCTGGGCGAACTGCGTGACCTGGTCCGGGGCATCCATCCGCCGGTGCTCGCCGAACGCGGGCTCGGGGACGCCGTACGGGCACTGGCGCTGCGGCTGCCGGTGGCCACCGAGGTGAACGTGGAACTGGACGGGCGGGCGGACGCGCCGGTCGAGTCGGCCGCCTACTTCGCGATCAGCGAGGTGCTCACCAACGCGGTCAAGCACTCCGGCGCGGACCGGATCTGGGTCGATCTGCACCATGTGGCGCAGGACGGCGGGGCACTGCGGGTCGCGGTCACCGACAACGGCAGGGGCGGCGCGGCGCTCGGAGCCGGTTCCGGGCTCTCCGGAATCGAACGGCGACTGGGTACATTCGACGGCATCCTGGCCGTCAGCAGCCCCGCGGGCGGTCCCACCATGGTGACCATGGAGATTCCGTGCGTGTTGTCCTAGCCGAAGACCTGTTCCTGCTGCGGGACGGGCTGGTCCGGCTGTTGGCGGCCTACGACTTCGAGATCGCCGCGGCCGTCGAGTCGGGCCCCGAGCTGACCCGGGCGCTCGCCGAGCTGCGGCCGGACGTGGCGGTGGTCGACGTACGGCTGCCGCCGACGCACACCGACGAGGGCCTGCAGTGCGCGCTCGCGGCCCGCCGGGACCGGCCGGGGCTGCCGGTGCTGGTCCTCTCGCAGCACGTGGAGCAGTTGTACGCGCGCGAACTGCTCGCCGACGGCGACGGCGGGGTGGGGTATCTGCTGAAGGACCGGGTGTTCGACGCCGAGCAGTTCGTGGACGCCGTACGCCGGGTGGCGGCGGGCGGTACCGCGATGGACCCGCAGGTGATCCAGCAGTTGCTGTCCCGGCGGGTGGCCGCCGACCGGCCGCTGGGCGGCCTGACGCCCCGCGAGCTGGAAGTGCTGGAGCTGATGGCGCAGGGCCGGTCGAACGCGGCGATCGCCGGGCAGCTCGTCGTCACCGAACGGGCCATCGCGAAGCACACCTCCAACATCTTCGCCAAGCTGGGACTTGAGGTGTCGGACGACGACAACCGGCGCGTCCTGGCCGTCCTCGCCTACCTCGACCACTGACCACCCGAGGCTGTCGACATCGCAACTCCCGCTGCTCAAGGGTGTGTTGGGGACCGAGCGGTCCGAGGTGCCCCCGATGGACCCGTGCGCCTGCCGACCACCCCTGGGACCGGCTCCGTGCGAGAGGGCGCGCCGCCGCCGCTCCTGTCGGGCGCCTCGACGCCGTCCCGTGCGCAAGCCGCTCGAAGGGCACCCGCCGCCCGCTCGAATCCGCTGTCCCGGACGGCTGCCGCCCGCTCGAATCCGCTGTCCCGGGCGGCTGGACCTGTGCGAGGGTGGCCCGGTGGACCAGGACTGGGAAGACCGGGTGACCGCCGCCTGGGCGGCCTTCGACGACTGTCCCGAGGACGCCGCCGCCGACTTCCGGGCGGTGATCGACGCGCTGGTGGCCGAGCTGCCCGCGGGCAGCCCGCTGGGCTCCTTCGAGCGGGCCTGTGCCTGGGACTCGACCGGGCACTCGGACCGGGCGGTGCCGCTGTACCGGGAGGCGCTGGCCCGCGGGCTCGACGAGGCCAGCCGCTACAAGGGCCGCCGGACCCGGATCCAGTTGGCCAGTTCGCTGCGGAACATCGGCCGCGCGGACCAGGGCGCCGAACTGCTGATCCCCGAGCTGGACGCGCCCTCGGACGAGTTGGACGACGCCGTGCGGGCCTGTCTGGCGCTGTGCCTGTCCAGCCTCGGCCGCGACCGCGAGGCCCTGTCGCTGGCGCTCGGCGCCCTGGCCCCGCATCTGCCCCGCTACCAGCGCTCGATGGCCGCGTACGCCCGCGCCCTGACCGGGCCGGAAGGCTGACCGGCCGACCGTCGGCACCGAACCGCCCGAGCCGGGCAGCCGCCCCGCGCGCCCTCCCGGCACCGCTGCCCCACCCCCGGCCCGGCCGCGGCGTGCCAGGTGCCCCGTGCCGTACGGGTGACGGCCCGGGGACGCGGGTCACGGGACCGGGCCGGGGTCGCGGGACCGGGCGGTCGGACCGCACCGCGGGCCCCGCCCACCACTGGCGTCGCGGCCCGGCGGCGACCGGGCGCACCGACGGTGACCAACCGCCGTCCCGCTCGTTCTCCCGGACGTGCAGTCACAGGATGTAGCCCAGCGTCACGCACCCTCCGCCAAAGCCTCCGGCCCGGTCATCGATGTCGAGCAGGCCGAGGCCGCGCTCGTCGAGCACTACCCGCGGCTGGTCCGGATCGCCTATCTGGTGCTGCCACCGGGACTCGGCCGCAGCCGGCGCGTCCTGACCGCGCACGCCCTGGTCCAGCGGGCCCTGCCCCGGGGCCGGACGTCGGCCTCGGTGATCCCGTCCCAGTCGACCGGACGCGACAGCGACCCCGGGTACTCCTTCGTACGGCTCCAAGTGGTGCGTACGGCGCTGGAGGCGGGACTCCCGCTGAAACGCCGGGCGTGGCCCAAGCGCTCCCAGTTGCCACCGCTGCTCCCCCAGGTCTGGGGCCTGCGACTGTTCCCGCGCTCGGGCGGCGCCGACGAACTCGCCCTCGACCAGCGCCTCGCGGCCCTCTCCGGCCCGGCCCGCGCCGCGTACGTGCTGCGCGGTCCCGAGCGGCTCGCGGACCCCGACGTGCGCCGGGTGCTGGCTGCCGCCGGAGCGGCCGACCCGGACGCCGCGCTCACGGAGGCGAACGGCGTCCCCGCGCAGTACGCGCTACTGGACTCCCCGGAGTTCGACCCCTGCTCGCTACAGGCCCGGCCCACCGATCTGATGCGGCGCAGGCAGCACACCAAGGCGGCGCTCGCCGCCGCGGTCGCCCTCGCGGTGTGCGGCGTCCTCGTCGCGCTGCCGCGCGGCGGCTGGGGCCCGGACGGCGCAGCGGCGCCCGCGTACGCCAAGAACCCGGCGGCCGAGGCCGCGCTGGACCCGGGAAAGCTCGTCCGGGGCGCCCCGACGGCGTGGAAGTCCTCCTCCCGCACCGACTTCTCGGTGTGGCCCGCCCGCGGCCCCCTCGTCCACGACCTGGACCTGCTGCGCCGCGCGCTCGCGGTCTGGGCCCGGCCCGGCGAGTCGGTGCACGTCTCGGCGACCCCGGGCACCCAGACCGGCGGCCCGGCCGGACCGCCGCGGCTGCTGTACGCGGGCGAGGTCGACAACGCGCGCGTGGTGATCCTCTACGACGGTCTGCGCATCGCCCGGTACGCCGAACCGAAGACCGACGACGCGAAGATCGCGGTCCTCGACCTGGCCCGCGTGGACGGCGCGACCGACGCCGAGGCGAGCGCGATCGTGGTGGCCCGCTCCGACGACAACGTCCGCTATCTGACCGCCCCTTGGGTGACGAAGGCCGCCGAACGCGACCTGACGAAGCCGAGTGCGGGCGCGATGGACCTCGACCTGACCGACGGGATCACGGCGCCGCTGGCCGGCCCGCCACTGCGGTCCGCCGCCTGCACGTCGTGGAACGCGCTGGAGTTGACCGACGCCTCGGGCACCCGGATCGCCACCGATCTCGGCGAACTGGTTCCGGCCCAGCTCACCACCGGCCGGCCGGGCGTCGGCGAGGCGCCCAGCAGGAGCGGGGCCGAGACGCTGGCCACCTGGGCGCCGTTCGCCTGCTCGCTGGCCGCGCAGCGCTCCGCGGGGGTGCGGAGCGTGAACGCCTGGGCCTACGCCGACCAGGCGCTGCCCGAGGCGACCGGGACCGCCGAGTGGGTGTGCACACGGGCCGAGACCTGGCGGGGCGACGGCACGTCGGTGCTCGCCCAGTTCCACACGCCGGGCGGCCGGTACGGGGCGGTCGCCGCCAAGGCCAAGGACGTCGCCGCGTGCGGTCCGCGCGATCCGCACGTGCTGGCCGGGGTGCTGTGGAAGTCCGAGGCCGGGTCCTGGTACCTGCTGGCCGCGGGCAGCCGGGACACCGAGTCGATCCGGGCGACCGGCGGGATCAGCGCGTCCGTCCACGGGCGGCTGCTCACCGCGCGGACGAAGAAGGGGGCGCGCGCGGAGTTGGCGGGCACCCTCGACGGCGGGGCCCCGCTCGCCGCGCTGCGCTGAGCGCTCGGCCGGCGGGGCCGTGCGGTGCCGTCGCTCGTCGTCGGCGCCGCCCAGTCCGTGCACGAGGGTTCCACTCCTAGCTACCCATCAGTATCTTGACGTTATGTCTAATAAGCAGGCCCGGCCGGTGGAGTCGGAGCGGATACCGCTCAAGCCCCGCAAGGTGTCCTTCTCGTGGGAGGACACCCCCCTGCACTGGGTGCCCGACGACCCGTTCACCACACACACCCTCAACGTGCTGCACCTGCTGCTGCCCGCCGGTGAGCGGTGGTTCGTGCACGTGTACAAGCAGGCGCTGCCGCTGATCCGGGACGACCGGCTGCGCGAGGACGTCACAGGGTTCATCGGGCAGGAGGCGACGCACTCCCAGGCCCATGACGAAGTGCTGCCGCACCTGCGGGACCTCGGCCTCGACCCGACCCCCTACACCGCGCAGGTCGACTGGTTCTTCGAGAAGCTGCTCGGCGACCGCACCCTGCCGCCGGGGCGGGCCCGCACATGGTGGCTGCTGGAGCGGGTGGCGCTCATCGCGGCCATCGAGCACTACACCGCCTTCCTCGGCGACTGGGTGCTGAACGCCGGTGAGCTGGACCGGCGCGGCGCCGACGCGACCATGCTGGATCTGCTGCGCTGGCACGGTGCGGAGGAGGTCGAGCACCGGTCCGTCGCCTTCGACCTGTTCACGCACGTCGACGGCAGCTACCGGCGCCGGGTGCGCACCTGGGCGACGGCCTTCACGGCGCTGGTGTTCATGTGGCAGCGCGGGACCCGTTTCTTCATGACGCACGACCCCACGCTGGCGGACGGCAGGGCGAGCCTCAAGGACTTCTATCTGGCGGGCCGCCGGGGCACGCTGCCCGCGACCGGCGCCATGCTCAGGTCCATACCCCGGTATCTGAGCCGTACCTACCATCCTTCGCAGGAGGGCTCCACCGAGCAGGCCGCCGCCTATCTGGCCGTGTCGCCCGCGGCGTTGGCCGCGGAGAAGAGGGCTGCCTGATGGGGCGCTCCGCTTCGGGGGGTGGGTGGGGTATGCGGGGCGTGGCTCGACGGTGGGCGGGTGCGGGTGCGTCGGGGCTTGTCACGCGGTTCCCCGCGCCCCTGCGGGGGGCTGGGCCGCCGCGGGTGTCCGCCGGCCGGGCGGTCGGACGGCTCGGGCGGAAGGGGGTTGGTCGGCCGTCGGCGGGTGCGGGTGCGTCGGGGCCTTTCGCGCGGTTCCCCGCGCCCCCGTCAAGGGCCGGCGTGCTGCGGTGGGCGGGGGGCGGTGTTCTGGTGGTCGTGGGGGGTCTGCTGGTCGTCCGGCGGGTGTTGCGGGGGCGGGTGGGTGTCTCGCCGTTGTGGCCGCTGCCCGCGCTGGACCCGCCGCTGTCCGGGCGACCGCGGGCGCGGTCGCTCCGGCTGCGGGTCGCCGCGTACGAGCGGGTGGCCGACGGGGTCGTACGACTGCGTCTGGTGGGGCGGCGGTTGCCGGCGTGGGAGCCGGGGGCGCATCTCGACGTGGTGCTGCCGTCGGGGCTGGTGCGGCAGTACTCGCTGTGCGGGGACCCGGCGGACACCACCTCGTACACGATCGCCGCGCGGCTGGTCGCGGACGGGCGGGGCGGTTCGCGCGAGGTGCACGAGCGGGTGGCGGCGGGCACGGAGCTGGAGGTGCGCGGGCCGCGCAACCGCTTTCCGCTCGTCGCGGCGCCCGCGTACGTCTTCGTCGCCGGAGGCATCGGCATCACGCCGATCCTGCCGATGCTGCGGGCGCTGCCCGCGGGCGCCCGGTGGCGGCTGCTGTACTGCGGGCGGAGCCGGGCGTCGATGCCGTTCCTCGCGGAGGTGGAGCAACTGGCGGGGACGGGCGGACGGGTCGGTGTCGTGGTGACGGGCGAGGAGGGACGGCCCGAGCTGGACGGGCTGTTCGCGGACCTGGCCGAGGGGACGGCCGTGTACTGCTGCGGTCCGGAAGGGCTGCTGGCGGCGGTGGCGGAGCGGGTGCCGGAGGGAGCCGCGCTGCACATGGAGCGGTTCACCCCGCGGGCGCCGTCCGACGGCGGCCACGCCTTCGAGGTCGAACTCCGGCGCAGCGGGCGCACCGTGACGGTGCCGGCCGGCACCTCCGTGCTGGCCGCCGTACGGGCCGAACTGCCGGACACCCCGTACTCCTGCATGCAGGGGTTCTGCGGGACCTGCCAACAGCGGGTGCTGGCGGGCGAGGTGGACCACCGGGACGAGGCCGGGGACACCTTCCGGGCCCTCGACGCGGCGGTGGACGGCGCGGAGCGGGCCGGGACGATGCGGATCTGTGTCTCGCGGGCCCTCGGCGACCGGCTGGTGCTGGACATGTGACGGATCTCGACGGACACCGGGACGACTCCGGCCCCTGATGGGCCGGATTCGATCGGTAAGGTGTTCGTATGAGTACCGGGGTTCGCCGCAGAATGGGAGTCGAGGAGCGGCGGCAGCAGTTGATCGGCGTCGCCCTCGAACTGTTCAGCCGCCGCTCCCCCGACGAGGTCTCCATCGACGAGATAGCGTCGGCGGCGGGTATCTCACGCCCGCTCGTCTACCACTACTTCCCGGGCAAACTCAGCCTGTACGAGGCCGCGTTGAAGCGGGCCGCGGAGGAGTTGGCCGGTCGGTTCGCGGAGCCCGCGGAAGGCCCGCTCGGTCCGCGGCTGCTGCGGGTGATGCGCCGGTTCTTCGACTTCGTGGACGAGCACGGGCCCGGTTTCTCGGCGCTGATGCGCGGCGGTCCGGCGGTCGGTTCCTCCACGACGAACGCGCTCGTCGACTCCGTACGGCAGGCCGCGTACGACCAGATCCTTTCGCATCTCGGGGTGGCGCACGCCCCGGCGCGGCTGGAACTGATCGTCCGCTCCTGGATTTCGCTGGCCGAGTCGACCGCGTTGATCTGGCTGGACGGGCGGCGCATCCCGCGCGCCGAACTGGAGGTTCAGCTCGTGCAGGACTTCGCCGCGCTGGTCGTGGTGAGCGCCACCCACGACGCGGAGATGGCCGACCTGCTGCGCGGGCTGGTCAAGGACGAACCGGCCGACGGTCCCTTGGCGGAACTGATCGGCCTGCTGGTGTCCCTGGCGTCCTGAACCTGTCCGCGATCAGGGGCTCCGGCGGTCGGACTTGCGGTACGACGGGTCGAGGTCGCGGATCTCGGCGGAGGCGTGCACGGTGGCGTCCTGCTCCGCGAGGTGCTCGCGGAGCAGGTCGAGCACGGCCTCGGTCAGCCTGGCCTTCGTCTCGTCGGCGCGCCCGGCGAGCAGTCCGATGCTCACGTGCACGGCGGCGTGTTCCCCTTCGGCCGGGTCGGCGTAGCCGGACGCGGTGAGCGTGCTGGGCCGGAACTGCGTCGTGCACGCGTCCGGCCTGGCCGCCGCGATCTCGACTACCGCCTCGTGCAGCGCCCGCGCGAAGCCCCCGCGGTCGAACGCGGGCTCCAGGGTGCGGGAGTAGTCGACGGTGATCTGCGGCATCTGCGCTCCTGTTCCACGGCGACGGCCTCGCCCCGGCCCGCGGCCGGGGTGGCCGCCACCACCGTACGCGCCGGTCGGTGGCGGCGGCTCAGCAGGACGGCTTGCCCGCGTGGAGCGCCAGGGCCGTGTTGCCGCCCAGGGTGGCGGTGAACCGTCCCGAGGAGTCGACCGCGACCGTCGTGTTGCTCTGGACGTCGCAGTACGTGCCCGCGGGCAGGGACGTCTGGTAGGTGCGGGTCAGGGCCGAGGACTCGTGGTTGACGGCGACGTAGCCCTTGGCGCCCCGGCCGAAGCCGATCGCGTCGTTGCCGTTGTCCCACCAGTCCGTCATCGCCTGGCCCCGGGTGGCGTTGCGGAAGGCGACCATCGACTTGATCTCCGGCCAGGCGTGCTGGCACTTCCAGCCGTTCTGCCAGCAGGCGTCGACCGTGCCCCCGCCGGGCGGTCCGGCGTCCGGGTCCGTCCACTCGTAGCCGGAGTTGATGTCGGGGGCGCCGTAGGGGAGGGCGAGCATGAAGACGTTGGCCAGGGTGTAGTCGGCGCCGTTCTTGTAGCTGAGGGTGCTGCCGCCCCGTTCCGTGTCGTGGTTGTCGACGAAGACCGCGGCGACCGAGCTGTTCAGGTAGCCCCAGCCCTCGCCGTAGTTCTTCAGGTAGGCGAGCTTCTCGCTGGTGAAGACGCGTTTGAGGTCGTAGGCGTAGCGGAATTCCTGGACGTCGCCGGTGCCGGTGTACTCGGTGGGCTGGACGGCCTCGCCCGCGCCGTAGATGACCTCCTGCTTCCAGTGGACGTGGGGATCGGTCAGCCGGGACTTGACGGCGGCCAGGTCCTCCGCCGGGATGTGCTTGGCGGCGTCGATGCGGAAGCCGTCCACGCCGAGGCCCAGCAGGTCGTTGAGGTACCCGGCGATGGCTCCTCGGACGTGGTCCTCGCCGGTGTCGAGGTCGGCGAGGCCGACCAGTTCGCAGTGCTGGACGTTCCAGCGGTCGCGGTAGTCGGAGACCGGGGCGGTGCAGTCGTCGAAGTCGTGGACCGAGTACAGGCCGGGGTAGTCGTACTTCGTGTAGGACGAGCCGCCGGTGCCGGTGCCCGATCCGGCCGACATGTGGTTGACCACCGCGTCGACGACCACCTTGACGCCCGCCGCGTGGCAGGTGTTCACCATGTTCTGGAAGGCCGTACGGTCGCCCAGGCGGCCGGCGATCCGGTAGCTGACCGGCTGGTACGAGGTCCACCACTGCGCGCCCTGTATGTGCTCGGCGGGCGGGGAGACCTGGACGTAGCCGTATCCGGCGGGGCCGAGGGTGTTCGTGCACTCGCGGGCCACCGAGGCGTACTTCCACTCGAAGAGGACGGCGGTGACGTCCTTGGTGCCGGGCGGGGACGCCTGCGCGACAGTCGGGTTCATGACAAGTGCGGCGGCCGTGAGGGCGAGCGCCCCGGAGAGGGATCTGCGTGCCATGTGGGGGTTCCTTCACCGTTGAAGGTTCTTGCAGAAACATTCCGGACGACTTGCGGTGGCGCAGATGGTAGAGGCCCGCCACCGCCCCGGGCAGCGGGCCGGACGAAGTCTCCGCACTATCTCTCCCGGTGGCGGGCGGTCGGGAGAGCGGGCCAACGGGAGACCGAGCCCGTCGGAAACCCCGGCGTGCCGGTCGGCCACCGGTCCGGCTACATACCGTCTGCCTCCTCGACGCCCTCACCCGATCGCCCACCCCACGCCCTACGGTAGAAGCCCCGCCCGATCCCTCCAACAGCGTCGGATCCCCGGGCGGTTCCTTCACACGTGTCCGCCTAAGGCGGTTTCCTTCACCACCGGCGACTTCCGCCCACCCAGCACCCAGCATCAACCCCGCCCGAGCTGCCCGCACGTCCACCGGTACACCCCACCGGGTATCCCACCGGCGGAGGTTGTCCCGGAGAATCCGAGCAGGGACCCATGAGAATCTGGACAGAATCCCCCCTCACCGATGGCAGCTCGGTTAGGTCCCGAAGCCGCCCAGCGATCGTAGGCACGCTGCACAGGCCGCGGAGAGCTGAGTGTGATCTTCCGTTGCCGGACGGACTCTCTGCCACAGCAGCCACGGTCGGTCTATGCCCCTGGCCAATTCGTGACCTTGCCGACAAGTAGCCACAACCCCAACCTGTTCAAGGTCGACACCGGACTCAAGGGGGCAATGTGGCATTCGGCAGTGGCGACAGGTGCAAACTCGACGGGATCACCAAACAGCTCACTGACCTCACAGCGACGCTCGCCGCACTCAAGCAGCAGGTCACCGACCAGCAGCACACCATCGACCGGATCCAGCAAGACGCCAACACCGGCCTCTCGGAGATCCTGACCGTCGCACGCGACGCCATGAACCGCACCACAGACGCCATGACCCGCGCCCAGGACATCACCACCGGGCCACTCGCCCAGATCGGCGGCGAACTCGCCGCCATCCGCAACGGCCTCGACCTCGTCGACGCGCAACTCCGTGCCGCTCAGTCCCGGGAGCCCGAGCCGGAGAAGACGGCCGCGGCGCCCGCGTCAGCCGACGAGTCGGCAGCCGGCCCGTCCCAGCCCGAGCCGGAACCGATCGCCGAACCCCAGCCAGAGCAGCGGGACGACGACCAAGCCCCCGATCTCGACACGCTCCGAGCCGCCGCCGGCATCTCTGCCGCCGCCCTCCACGCCCACCGCGACACTTGGGAATTCCTCGTCAAACACGCGGGCGCCGACCAGCACTTTCACGTCCCCGGCGCCGTCACCGAAACCGCCGGCATCATCAGCGTCCACCTCTCCGGGCCCAGCCTCGTCGCCATCCTCACCAGCCTTGACCAAGTCAGGAACAACCCGGCCGCGAGCATCGGCACCCAGGCCATCGCCCACCACATCCACCAGCGCATCGGCCGCATCGTCAAGGACATCGCCGACAACCCGAGCAACAGCATCCAGAGCGACCCCGTGATCATCCGCATCGACGACCGGCGCAAAACCCACGACGACCCTCGCAGCGACGACGAGTAGGAGCGCGACGACATCCCCGCACAGCATGTTCTGCACCGGGCCCTGAGCGGCGTTTCATGGCGGTGCGCGACGAAGCTCGTGCCCATTTGGCATACGACAATCCAGTAGTGCAGAATCCCCTGGCACCGCCGCGAGGGAGTGCGTAACACGACCAGCGCCTCGCATCGAACGAACGGGGGATGCAGGTGCCAGGGGGACCCCTACCGATTCCGCCAGACCTCAAACTGGCGCCCACCAACAGAACGCTCGGGAGGCGGCTCCGTAGGACGTGGCGATCCCGGAAGGCACTCAAAGGGGTCACCCAATGGATCATTGACTGGGGGATCCCGCTCATCATCGGTGCTGCGGCTCTGTACGTCTACGCTGCCAGTTCCACCTCGCCGAGCCACGTCTACAAGGCGTTCACGCTCATCGATCCGCCGGACACGCTCGCCCTGTGGACGGCGTCCATACTCGGCTGGCTTCTCGTCCCTGCCATCATCGGTGGCGTGGCGGGCCACGTCATCGCCCAACGCATCAGCAGCGCGAAAGCCATCTCTACGGAGAAGCTGTTCCGGCAGCGCACCTGGGGCCAGCGATTCAAGCCGCCACGACTTATCCCAAATCTTCATACCTACTTCCACGGCAGCTACGCTCAACAGAACTTCGTCGACGCCTGGGTACGCGTTGCCCACCGCAACGATTGGGATCGATCCCAAGACCACTGGGAAGTCTTCATCCGGGACATGCTGTCGACACAGCAGTACGCCCACCTGGACCGACACGAGTGCCTCAAGCAAGTACAGGAAACCGCGCACCTTGTACTCGTGATCACCGCCCAGGCAGGCATCTGCATCGTGTGTGAGAGAAGGAGGTGATCATGCGTTCCGAGGACGCAGTCGAGATCGTGCGTGCCTCCCTCGCTCTCGCTTTCCCCGGTGCCACGGTCGAAGGGCTCACCAAGGCGGCAGAACTCATCGTCCGTTGGGGATCAGAGGGCGTCGCCGAGCACTTGGACCAAGCCCTCACGCGCCGGATGCTTGAAGATCTCGTCCAAGTCACGGGCGCGTTCGAATTCGAAAGGGCAGATCCAGAATGGAGACGCGGAAGCCCGCCGGCCCGCTTCCGCACGTGGTCGAGACCTGAACAGGCCGAGGACGAATTTCCATTCCGGCCAGGCGGACGCCCTCCTCAGCCGCCACCTGAGCCCGGCCCTTTCCCTACTGCCTGACAATGAGGACGGGATCTCGCTGACAGGCCGCTGGGAAAGCGTGGCCGACCCACAAGGGGGCTTCGCCCGGGCGGGGACAGGAGCCTGCGCCAAGGGCATGGGTGAGTCCCGGTTCCGGAGACCCGGGGGTGCGTGATCAGCGAGTGGCGACTCGCTGGTGGAGAACAGGCTGGGCGTCGGCGTACCGGCACAGGAGTGCCGCCCGAGGTCCGTGAGGGGCGGTGGGCGGCAGTCCCGACGTTTCTGACTGGCCGTCAGGTCATGGCCCACCACACCGTGGTGTCGGCCGGCACCTTCGCCTCGCCGTCGGCCTCGGTCACCTCGTCGCCGCTGCTCAGCAGGACCCGGCCGTGGGAGCGGGTGGTCACCGACTCCCCCGTCGTGTTCGCCACGCACACGAACTCCCCGCGCCGGAAGGCCAGGACGCCTTCGGGGGCGCGCAGCCACTCCACCGCGTCGCCCGCGCCGAGGCCCGGCTCGGCGCGGCGGAGCCGCAGCGCGCGGCGGTACAGCTCCAGCGTCGAACCGGGCGTGCCCTGCTGTGCCTGCACACTCAGCTCACCCCAGGTCGACGGCTGCGGCAGCCAGCTGCCGCCGCTGCCGAAGCCGTACGAGGGTCCCGTACGCGTCCAGGGGATGGGCACCCGGCAGCCGTCGCGGAAGCCGTCCTGTCCGGCGCCGCGGAAGTACGCCGGGTCCTGGCGTACCTCGTCCGGCAGGTCGACGACGTCGGGCAGGCCCAGCTCCTCGCCCTGGTAGAGGTAGGCCGACCCGGGCAGCGCCAGCATCAGCAGGGTGGCGGCGCGGGCCCGGCGCAGGCCCTGCTCGCGGTCGCCCGCGGTGCGGATCTGGGTGCCCAGGCCCGGCGGGTTGGCGAAGCGGGTGGCGTGCCGGGTGACGTCGTGGTTGGAGAGCACCCAGGTGGCGGGGGCGCCGACCGGGCGCATGGCGTCCAGGGTGCGGTCGATGATCCGACGCAGTTCCCCGGCGTCCCAGTCGGTGCTCAGGTACTGGAAGTTGAACGCCTGGTGCAGTTCGTCCGGGCGGACGTAGCGCGCGGTGCGTTCGACCGTCGGGGTCCATGCCTCGGCGACGAACATCCGCCCGCCCGTCCGCCGCGGCCGCCCTGGTGCCGACGCGGCCGCGGGCTCCTCGTCGCCCGCGTACTCGTCGAGGACGGTGCGCCACTCGCGGTACACGGCGTGCACGCCGTCCTGGTCGAAGAACGGCATGACACCGTTGCCCAGCAGCCGTACCTGGTCGCGCGTGCCGATGTCCGGCAGGCCCTCGGCCTTCACCAGGCCGTGGGCCACGTCGACACGGAAGCCGTCCACCCCGAGGTCCAGCCAGAACCGCAGGATCGTACGGAACTCGTCGCCGACGGCCGGGTGTTCCCAGTTGAAGTCGGGCTGTTCGGGGGCGAACAGATGCAGGTACCACGCGCCGTCCGGCACCCGGGTCCAGGCCGGGCCGCCGAAGACGGACTCCCAGTCGTTGGGCGGGAGTTCACCGCGGGCGCCCTTGCCGGGCCGGAAGTGGTAACGGTCCCGCAGCGGCGAGCCGGGGCCCTCGGCGAGCGCCCGCTTGAACCATTCGTGCTGGTCGGAGGAGTGGTTGGGGACCAGGTCGACGATGATCCGCAGGCCCTGCGCGTGGGCGTCGCGGATCAGCCCGTCGGCGTCCGTGAGGGTGCCGAACATGGGGTCCACGGCCCGGTAGTCGGCGACGTCGTAGCCCGCGTCGGCCTGCGGCGAGGCGTAGAACGGGCTGAGCCACACGGCGTCCACGCCGAGGGCGCGCAGGTAGGGAAGGCGGGAGCGGACTCCTGCCAGGTCGCCCATGCCGTCGCCGTCGGAGTCGGCGAAGCTGCGCGGATAGACCTGGTAGATGACCGCGTCGCGCCACCAGTCGCGGTGCGCAGCGCCGGGGGCGGCTGCGTGGGGGGAGGCTGCGTGGGGGGAGGGGGGTGCGGACGGGGCGGCAGGGTGCTGTCGGCTCATGGCGTCCTTGCTGCGATGGGTTCCCGCGCTCCGGGACGGCCGGGCGCGGGGCGGATGTCGGTTCGTCGGACGGGTACGGCGCGTGGGTGCGGGGGCCTTGCCGGATCGGGGCGTCAGCCCTTGGTGCCGCCGGTGGTCAGGCCGGTCACCAGGTTCTTCTGTACGAGGTAGAAGAACGCGGACACGGGTATCGCGACCAGCACGGCGGTGGCCGCCATCAGATTGCGCTGGGCGTCGTGCTCGCTGACGAAGCTCTGCAGGCCGACGGCGAAGGTGTACTTGCCGTCGTCGAGCAGGAAGGTCGAGGCGAAGGCGACCTCGCCGAAGGCGGTGATGAAGGTGTAGAAGGCGGCGACCGCGAGTCCGGGCCTGGCCAGCGGCAGGATCAGCCGGGTGAAGGTGCCGAAGGGGGTGAGTCCGTCGACGCGCCCCGCCTCGTCGATCTCGAACGGGATGGTGTCGAAGTAGCCCTTGAGCAGCCAGGCGCTGTAGGGCACGGCGGTCGAGCAGTAGACGAGGATCAGCCCGGTGTAGCTGTCGACGAGCCGCAGGTCCGACAGGATCTGGTACATCGGCACGATGAGTACGGCGATCGGGAACATCTGGGTGACCAGCAGCGTCCACATCAGTTTGCGGTAGCCGGGAAAGCGCATCCGGGAGACCGCGTAGCCGGTGGTCGCGGCGGCCAGGACGCCGATGACCGTGGTGCCCAGGGAGACGATCAGCGAACTCTTCAGCCAGTCGAAGAACGCCGTGTGTCCGAGGACGAAGGCGTAGTTGTCGAACGTCATCCTGGCCCAGATGCCGCCGGGGTGCAGGTAGTCGTCCTTGTCCGGGCCGAGGGAGAGGAAGACCAGCCAGGCGATCGGGAAGACCGCGATCAGGCTCGCGACGACCAGCGCGGCGTGCGAGGCGAGCGAGGCGAGGCGGCCGGGTCCGCCGCGGCGGGCCCGGCCGGCGGTGCCCGCCGGGCGCCGGGCGCCGGCGGTCGCGGCGGAGGTCTCGGCGGAGGTCTCGACGGTGGTCGTGGTCATGGGAACTCCTGCCTCAGATCGCGAGCTGCTGCTCGGTGCGGTTCAGCCAGCGGCGGTAGAACGAGGTGAAGACGATCAGGACGGCCAGCAGCAGGATGCCGTAGGTGGCCGACTGCGCGAAGTCACGCGGCTGCTGTCCGAAGCCCAGGTAGTAGGCCCAGGTCACCAGGATCTGTGCGTCCGGGGCGGTGGTGCCGAACAGCAGGAAGATCACGGCGAACTGGTTGAAGGTCCAGATGACGCCCAGGAGTACGACGGTGGAGCTGACGGCCGTCAGGCCGGGCAGGGTGACGTACCTGAACCGCTGCCAGGCGCCCGCGCCGTCCATCTCGGCGGCCTCGTAGAGGGTGGGGTCGATGGACTGGAGGCCGCCGAGGAGCGAGACCATCATGAAGGGCACCCCGCACCAGGTGTTGACCATGACGGCGGCGAACCGCTGCCAGAAGGTGTCCTCCAGCCACAGCGGCGCCGGCAGGCGCAGGGCGTGCAGGGCCGAGTCGACAATGCCCGAGTCGGCGAGCATGAAGCGCCAGCCGAAGACGGTGACGAAGGTGGGCACGGCCCACGGCAGGATCAGGATCAGCCGGTACACCGTGCGGCCGCGCAGCCGCTGGTTCAGCAGCAGGGCGAGGCCGAGGCCGATGCCGTAGTGGAGCGCGACGCACGCCGCGGTCCACCCGATCGTCCAGAGGAAGTGCGACCAGAACCGGTCGTAGGCCGTCGGGCCGAACAGTACGTCCCGGTAGTTGTCCAGGCCGATGAACCGGTAGGTGGCGTCGATGTGGTGGACGCCGATGGTGCGGGCCGTGTTGAGGCTGTCGGCGTCGGTCAGGGTGAGGTGGAGCCCGTACGCCAGGGGGTAGAGCACGAGGACGCCCAGCACCACGGCCACGGGGGCGATCATGGCGTAGGCGTACCAGTGCTTCCGGTAGCCGCGCCTGAGGCGCTGCCCCGGCCCGGTCCGGGGCGCGCGGTCACCGTGGCGCTCGCCGGTCGCGCGGTCGATGGCGACGGTCATGGTTCGGCCACCTTCTGGAAGGTCTGCGGATCAGGGCTGGGGCGGTCGCGGGGCGCTCACTCGCCGAAGTCCGGTACCAGCTTCGCGATCGCCAGTCGGGCGTTGGCCAACCCCTCGTCCAGGGACTCCTTGCCGCTTGCGACCTTGGGCAGTTCGGTGTCCAGCGGGGCCCACAGGGAGCCGTACTCGGGCAGCGCCGGGCGCGGCCGGGCGGCGGCGAGCACGCTCTGGAAGCCGGCGATGCCGGGGTCGGCCCTGACCTGGGCGGTGTAGGCGTCGGCGCGCGTCGGCAGGGTGGAGTTCTTCAGCGCGACGGTCTCCTGGGACTTCGCGGAGGTCATGAAGTCGACGAACTTCAGGGCGGCTTCCTGGTGGGCCCGGTCGGAGCCGGCGTAGACGGAGAGGTTGTGGCCGCCGGTCGGGGCGCCCGCCTCGCCGGTGGAGCCGGCCGGGACGGGCGCGATGCCCAGGTCGGCCTTGTTCTTGAAGGCCGTGCCCCGGTAGAAGTTGGTGATCTCCCACGGGCCCTGGACGATCGCGGCGACCTTGCCGTTGACGAACGCGTCCTGGATGTGGGCGTAGGCGTCGGCGGTGGTGTCGGCCCTGTGCAGGCCCTTGCCGGAGAACAGGCTCAGCCAGGTGCCGTAGCCCTTCTCGGCGGCGGGCGAGTCCACCGTGATCTTCTTGGCCGCGGTGTCGACGGTGTCGGTGCCCTCGCCGTGGAGGAAGGGCTGGGCGTAGTAGCCCGCGGTGGAGCCCCAGTAGCCGTCGGCGCCCGTCCTCTCCTTGATCCTGGCGGCGGCGGACTTCAGTTCGTCCCAGGTCCTGGGCGCCGCGGTGAGGCCGGCCTGCCGGAACAGGGCCCTGTTGCAGACGAGCGCGAGGGTGTCGGTGACCAGCGGCACGCCGTAGGTCCTGCCGTCGTACTGGGCCTGGGTGATCAGGCTGGGCCGGAACGCGTCGCGGTCGGCGAGGGCGGCGGTGCCGTCCAGCGGCAGGAAGTAGCCCTTCTTGGCGAAGGCCGGGGTCCAGCCGACCTCGGAGCGCAGCACGTCCGGGGCGCCCGCGGCGCCCGCGGCGGTGTCGAACTTGTTCCGCGCCTGGTCGAAGGGGACGTTGACGTACTTGACCCGGATGTCCTGGTGGGCGGCCTCGAACTCCTCGACCAGGGCCCGGTACGTCGGTGCCTCGTTGGTGGCGTTGGAGGTGTCCCACCAGGTGAGGGTGACCGGGCCGGCCGCCCGGTCGCCGCCGCTGTCGCCCGCGCCGCACGCCGTCGCCGCCGGGGCGAGGGACGCCACCAGCGCCAGGGCCGCTATGCCACGCCGCATGAGTCCTCCGTAAGGTGAGATGCCCGAGTGGTGCAGGGGGCGGGCCCGTCCGCCGCCCCGGGGCCTGCCGACGCGCCGGTGGGTCCCCGCTCCGTAGGCCGGGGGCGGGGAGGCCGCCGGGCGACGTGAAGGTAACAGCGTTGCAACCCGCGCGAAAGACCTTGCAGAAAAATAGTGCAAGCGGTGCCGCCGTACTTCGTGCCGCGGCCCGGCGCTCCGGTCCGCCCGGAGCGCCGGACCCGCCCACCGGGCCGCGCACAGTCTGGCGGCCCCGCTGATCGGCGGGACCCGAGTGGCCGTGCAAGACTCTGCAAGGTCTTGCCATCCCCCGGCGCGACCGGAAGGACGAGGGACCGCGATGACGCAGCACCCCGCCGCCGACCGTGCGGCCGCGAGCGTCAACCGCAGCCCGCTGGCCTCCCGCGCCCGGCGTCCGGCCGGTGGGCAGCGAAGGACACGACCGGTACAGTCCGGTGGCGTGACCACACGGCTCGCGGACATCGCCGCGCAGGCGGGGGTGAGCGAAGCGACGGTCAGCCGTGTCCTGAACGGCAAGCCGGGTGTCGCCGCCACCACCCGCCAGTCCGTGCTGGCCGCGCTGGACGTGCTCGGCTACGAACGGCCGGTACGGCTGCGGCAGCGCAGCGAGGGCCTGGTGGGGCTGATCACGCCGGAGCTGGAGAACCCGATCTTCCCGGCCCTGGCACAGGTCATCGGCCAGGCGCTGACCCGCCAGGGCTACACCCCGGTGCTCGCCACCCAGACCCCGGGCGGGTCGACGGAGGACGAGCTGACCGAGATGCTGGTGGACCGCGGGGTGGACGGGATCATCTACGTCTCCGGGCTGCACGCGGACACCACCGCCGACACGCAGCGCTACGAACGGCTGCGCGCCCGGGGCGTGCCGTTCGTCCTCGTCGACGGCTTCTCGCCGAAGGTGCAGGCGCCGTTCATCTCGCCGGACGACCGGGCGGCGATGACGCTGGCGGTGACGCACCTGGTGTCGCTCGGGCACACCCGGATCGGGCTGGCCCTGGGGCCGAAGCGGTTCGTGCCGGTGGTGCGCAAGATCGAGGGTTTCGTGCGGGCGATGCGGGACCAGTTGGGGCTGGCCGCTCGGACGGTCGAGGCGGAGCTGATCCAGCACTCCCTGTACACGCTGGAGGGCGGGCAGGCGGCGGCCGCGGCGCTGATCGAACGGGACTGCACGGCCGTGGTCTGCGCCAGCGACATGATGGCGCTCGGCGCGATACGGGCGGTACGGCAGCGCGGCCTGGACGTCCCCCGGGACGTCTCGGTGGTCGGCTTCGACGACTCCCCGCTGATCGCCTTCACCGATCCGCCGTTGACCACGATCCGCAAGCCGGTGCCGGCGATGGGGCAGGCGGCGGTGCGCACCCTGCTGGAGGAGATCGGCGGAACCCCCGCGCCGCACAGCGAGTTCGTGTTCATGCCGGAGCTGGTGGTGCGCGGTTCGACGGCGTCGGCGCCCGGGGACCGCGGCCGTCCCTGACCCGGCGCGGGCCCCGTCCGGGAGGGCGCGGGACACGGCGGGCGGGCCGGGTGCCGGTGGGCACCGGGGGTATCCCGGTGTCGTAGAACATGCGTTGTGGACCCGACCTTGGGATGATCTGTCGGAGATAGCTTTTCTGGCAGACTCTGTGCCTATGAGTGACTCGACCGTGACACCGCCGGAAGGTCGTGTGGAGGAGGCCGCTCCGCAGGCGGTCACGGGCGAGCGCGTGCGGCGTTTCGTGGTGCGGCTGCGCACCCCGCGACGGCCCCGCCTGTGGTTCGAGATCCTGCTCGTCGCGGTGAGTTACTGGACGTACTCGCTGATCCGCAACGCCGTTCCGGAGCAACGCGGCATGGCGCTGCGCAACGCCGACTGGATCTGGCGGACCGAGCACGGGCTGGGCATCGCCGTCGAGGGGTTCGTCAACCACGCCGTGAACTCGGTCACTTGGCTGATCGTGGGGATGAACTACTACTACGCGACACTGCACTTCGTGGTGACGCTCGGGGTACTGGTGTGGCTGTACCACAGTCATCCCGGGCGCTACGCGGCGGCGCGGCTCGCGCTGTTCGCGACGACGGGCGTGGCCCTGGTCGGCTACTACCTGTTTCCGCTGGCCCCGCCCCGGCTGATGAACGGCGGGCACTTCGTCGACACGGTGCTGATCCACCACACGTGGGGCTCGATGGCCTCGGGCGATCTGAAGCACATGTCGAACCAGTACGCCGCGATGCCGTCGATGCACATCGGCTGGTCCCTGTGGTGCGGGCTGACGATCTTCGCGCTGGCCAAGGTGCCCTGGGTGCGGATGATCGGCCTGCTGTACCCGGCGGCGACCCTGGTGGTCATCGTCGCGACCGCCAACCACTTCTGGCTCGACGCGGTCGGCGGCGTGATGTGTCTGGCCTTCGGTTTCTCCCTGGCCCGGCTGTGGTGCGGCGCCCTGCCGTACGCCCTGCCCCGCCTGGTGCCGGCCTGCCCGCGGGGACGCCGGTCGCCGTCCTGGGCCCAGGCGTCGTAGGGCGCCGCCGCACCGCGGCGGACTCCGCCCGATCCCGCCGAACGGCACCGGGCGTCGTGGGCTCGGGCGTCGTAGGACGTCAAGGGCTCAGGCGTCGTAGAAGAGTTCCTCCGCGACCGTGCGGGCGCGGCGGGTCGTACGGCGGTAGGCGTCCAGCATGTCGCCCGCGTGGCCCGAGGTGTAGCCGAGGTAGCGGCCCACGGCGGCGAGTTCGCGGGAGTCGGTGGGGAAGGTGTCGCCGGCCCGGCCGCGGACCAGCATGACGGCGTTGCGGACCCGGGTGGCCAGGATCCAGGACTCGTCCAGGGTCGCGGCCGCCTCGTCGGACAGCAGTCCGGCCGCGCGGGCGGTGGCCAGGGCCTCGCGGGTACGGGTGGTGCGCAGGCCCGGCTCGGCCCAGGCGTGCCGCAGCTGGAGCAGCTGCACGGTCCACTCGACGTCGGAGAGCCCGCCGGGGCCCAGCTTGGTGTGCAGTTTCGGATCGGCGCCGCGCGGCAGGCGCTCGGACTCCATGCGGGCCTTCAGCCGCCGGATCTCACGCACCGCGTCGTCGTCCAGGCCCTGGGACGGGTAGCGCAGCGGATCGACCAGCTCGATGAAGCGGCGGCCCAGGTCGGCGTCCCCGGCGACCGGCTCCGCCCGCAGCAGCGCCTGGGACTCCCAGACCAGGGACCATCTGCGGTAGTACGCCTCGTACGACCTCAGGGTGCGCACCAGCGGACCCGACTTGCCCTCGGGGCGCAGATCGGCGTCGATCAGCAGCGGAGGGTCGGCGCTCGGGATCTGGAGGAGCCGGCGCATCTCGGACACGACCTTGTTCGCCGCCTCGGCGGCCTCCCGGTCGCTGACGCCGTCCTGCGGTTCGTGCACGAAGATCACGTCGGCGTCGGAGCCGTAGCCCAGCTCGTGGCCGCCGAAGCGGCCCATGCCGATGATCGCGAAGCGGGTCGGCAGGGTGTCGCCCCAGCCGGCCCGGACCACCGCGCGCAGCGTGCCCGCGAGGGTCGCCGCGGTCAGGTCCGACACCGCGCCGCCGACCCGGTCCACCAGCGCGCCCTGGTCGGGCTCCACCGGGTTGGCCTCGGTGCCGTAGGAGTCGACGATGTCGGCGGCGGCCGTGCGGAACAGCTCCCGGCGGCGGACGCCGCGGGCCGCGGTGACGCCCTGCTCGGCGTTCTCCGCGCGGCCCACCGCGGCCAGGATCTCCTGCTCCAGGGGGGCGCGTCCGCGGGGTTCGAGGCCGCCCGCGTCGCCGTCGCCGAGCAGGGCCACCGCCTCGGGGGCGCGCATCAGCAGGTCGGGGGCGAGCCGGCCGGCCGACAGGACCCGGGCCAGGTTCTCGGCCGCCGCGCCCTCGTCCCGCAGCAGCCGCAGGTACCAGGGGGTCTTGCCGAGCGCGTCGGAGACCTTGCGGAAGTTGAGCAGGCCCGCGTCCGGGTCGGCCGAGTCCGCGAACCAGCCCAACAGGACGGGCAGCAGGGTGCGTTGGATGGCCGCCTTGCGGGTGACGCCCGCGGCCAGCGCCTCCAGGTGGCGCAGCGCGGCGGCGGGGTCGGCGTAGCCGAGGGCGACCATGCGCTCGCGGGCCGCCTCGGCGCTCAGCCGGGCCTCGCCGGGGGCGAGTTGGGCGACCGCGGCGAGCAGCGGGCGGTAGAACAGCTTCTCGTGCAGGCGGCGCACCACGCCGGTGTGCTGCCGCCACGCGCGGATCAGGCCGGTCACCGGGTCGGTGCGCAGGCCGAGGGAGCGGCCGATGCGGCGCAGGTCGGCCTCGTCCTCGGGGACGAGGTGGGTGCGGCGCAGCCGGTGGAGCTGGATGCGGTGTTCCATGGAGCGCAGGAAGCGGTACGCCTCGTCGAGCCGGGCGGCGTCGGCGCGGCCGACGTAGCCGCCGGCGGCGAGGGCGGCGAGCGCGTCCAGGGTGGTGCCGCTGCGCAGCGCGGGGTCGGACCGGCCGTGCACCAACTGCAAAAGCTGGACGGCGAATTCGACGTCCCTGAGGCCGCCGGGGCCCAGCTTCAGCTCGCGGTCGACCTCGGCGGCGGGGATGTTCTCGACGACGCGCCGGCGCATCTGCTGCACGTCGGGGACGAAGTTCTCGCGTTCGGCGGCCTGCCAGACCAGGGGTTCGACCGCGTCGACGTACTCCTCGCCCAGTTCGATGTCCCCGGCCACCGGGCGGGCCTTGAGCAGCGCCTGGAACTCCCAGGTCTTCGCCCAGCGCTGGTAGTAGGCGAGATGGCTGCTGAGGGTGCGCACCAGCGGGCCGTTGCGGCCCTCGGGACGGAGGTTGGCGTCGACCGGCCAGATGGTGCCCTCGACGGTGATCTCGGAGCAGATCCGCATCATGTGCGAGGCGAGTTTCGTGGCGGCCCTGAGGCCCTTGTCCTCGTCGGCGCCGTCCACGGCCTCCCCGACGAAGATCACGTCCACGTCGGAGACGTAGTTCAGCTCGTGGCCGCCGCACTTGCCCATCGCGATCACCGCGAGCCGGCACAGCGCGGCGTCGTCGGGCGCGGCGGCGCGGGCGATGGCGAGCGCCGCGCGCAGGGTGGCGGTGGCGAGGTCGGCGAGTTCGGCGGCGGTCTGGGCGACGTCGGTGGTGCCGCACACGTCGCGGGCGGCGATGGACAGCAGACAGCGGCGGTAGGCGACGCGCAGCGAGACGGGGTCGATGGCCTCGGCCAGGCCCCGTTCGAACTCCTCCACCCCGGGGTGCAGGTCGCGCGGCTCGTAGGTGACCAGCTCCGCCCAGTCCCGCGGGTGCCGGGCCAGGTGGTCGGCGAGGGCCTCGGAGGCGCCGAGCACGCCGAGCAGGCGGTCGCGCAGCGGCTTGGCCGCTATCAGCGTGTCGAGCAGTTCACGGCGGGCGGTGGGGTCGGGCTGGGCCTCCAGCAGCCGTACCAGGCCGTGCAGCGCGAGGTCCGGGTCGGCGGTCGCGCCCAGCGCCTCCAGGAGCACCGGGTCGTCGCGGACGGGTGCCAGCTCGGCGCCGTCGAGCAGGCGCTCGGCGCCGGAGGGGTCGGTGAAGCCGTGCCGCAGCAGTCGCGTGAAGGTACTGCTCCTGCGCCCCGGCGTCATCCGCGGCCTCCCCTCGGATCGGGTGGAATCGGGTCTAAGCGGGTCGGATCAGGTATCGAATCAGGTCAGGATCAAGCCGTCCTGGCCAGAGCCTAACCGCAGAGCCCGGGTGAAGCGCCGGGACGGTCCGCGATGAGTTGCGCGCGTCCGCCCGGTCTGTCCCTTGAGAACACCGTCGTTGCGCAGGGAGGCACGATGCCGGAACCCATGGGCGAGCTGGACCGCCGGTACTCCGGGGCGGGCGCCACCGCGCCCGCCTGGTCCGCGGCCGAGGCGCTGCTGCGTACGGCCGAACTGTTCTGGATCTCGACCGTACGGCCCGACGGGCGTCCGCATGCGACCCCGCTGCTCGCGGTCTGGGACGGCGGGGCGCTGCACTTCGCGACCGGCGCCGGGGAACGCAAGGCGCGCAACCTCGACCGCAACCCGGAGGTGGTGCTGACCACCGGCGCGGGCGCCTGGGACGAGGGCTACAACCTGGCGGTGGAGGGCACGGCGGTGCGCGTCACCGAGGACGGGCGGCTGCGCGGGCTGGCCGCCGCCTGGGCGGCGAAGTACGGCTCCGAGTGGCGCTTCGGCGTAGGGGACGGCTGCTTCGAGCACGGTCCTGGACGGGCGACGGTGTTCGCGGTGGCGCCGCGGGTCGTCCTGGGTTTCGGCAGGTTCGCCGAGGGGGAGCCGTTGGGCCAGACGAGGTGGCGGTTCGGCTGACCGGGGTCCGGCGGGCCGGACCGGACAGGAACTGGACAGGAACTGGACAGGAACTGGACAGGAACTGGACAGGACCTGGACAAGGGCAGGACCTGGACAGGACCCGGTCAGGACCCGGTCAGGACCCGGGCAGGACCCGGGCAGGAGCCGGGCAAGACCTGCTGGACCACAGGGAACCGGCCGGACCGCCGGGATCCCGTCGCGCTGATGGGACCCGGCCGGCCCTGGCAGGACCCGCCCGGCCCGGCCGGGAAACCAGGCCGGTCGGCCCGTCGCGCGGCCCGGCCACGCGGGGCCCGCTCGGCCCGGCCACGCGGGGCCCAACGCGGCCGGGCCGCGCGGGGCTGTAGTTCACGCGGTTTTCATCCGCCGGGACGCAGGGTGTGGCACCACGGATTATTGTCGTGTACATGGTTTACAGGCACCGTCACTCCGCCTTCTCCCCTCACCGGAGGTAGATGTGTCCGGCAGTTCCGTGTTCCGCCGAGCCCGTACCGTCGTGGCGTCCGCGGTGGCCCTCGCCGCGGCCGGCTTCGGGGTGTGGACCGGCCTCGGCAGCGAGTCCGCGCACGCCGCGGGCGCCGTACCGACCCCGGACCACGTGGTCGTCGTGGTCTTCGAGAACCACGCGTACAGCCAGGTCATCGGCTCCTCCAGCGCCCCGTACATCAATTCGCTGGTCACGGGCGGCGCCAACCTGACCCAGTCGTACGCCGAGACCCACCCGAGCCAGCCCAACTACTTCGCGCTGTTCTCCGGCTCCACCCAGGGCATCACGGACGACAGCTGCTACACCCCCGGCTTCTCCACGGCCGCCAACCTGGCCTCCGAGCAGCTCGCCGCCGGCCGCACCTGGGCCAGCTACAACGAGACCCTGCCCAGCCAGGGCTCCACCACGTGCAGCAGCGGGAAGTACGCCCGCAAGCACAACCCGTGGTTCGGCTTCAGCAACGTGCCGACCTCGTCCGCGAAGACGTTCGCGCAGTTCCCGACCGACTACGCCACGCTGCCGCAGCTGTCCTTCGTGGTCCCGAACCTGTGCAGCGACATGCACGACTGCTCGGTGTCCAGCGGCGACACCTGGCTGAAGAACAACCTGGGCGCCTACGCCACCTGGGCCAAGACCCACAACAGCCTCCTCGTCGTCACCTTCGACGAGGACAACAGCCTCAGCGGCAACCGCATCCCGACGGTGTTCTACGGCCAGCAGGTCACCGCGGGCGCCAGCTCCTCGACCAAGTACAACCACTACGACCTGCTGCGCACCCTGGAGGACTCGCAGGGCCTCACGAGCCACGCGGGCAACGCGGCCTCCGCCAAGGACATCACCGGCATCTGGACGTCCTGACGTGTACGTAGCGGACAGCCGCGCGAGCACGCCGTCCGCGGAAGGCGCCGTCCGGCCGGAACCCGCCGGGCGGCGCCGCCACGCGGTCGCGCCCACCGTCCTCGCGCTCGGCACGGTCAGCCTGGTCACCGACGTCTCCTCGGAGATGGTCACGGCGGTGCTGCCGCTGTACCTGGTCGCGGGGCTCGGGCTGTCGCCGCTGGGCTTCGGACTGCTCGACGGCATCTACAACGGTTTCTCCGCGCTCGTCCGGCTCGTCGGCGGCCACCTCGCCGACCGCGGCGGCGGCCGGCACAAGTGGGTGGCCGGGCTCGGCTACGGCGTCTCGGCGCTGTGCAAGCCCCTGCTGCTCGTCGCGCACACCCTGACCCCGATCGGGGTGATCCTGGCCGCCGACCGCACCGGCAAGGGCCTGCGCACGGCCCCGCGCGACGCCCTGATCTCGCTCTCCAGCACGCCCGAGACCCGCGGCCGGGCGTTCGGCGTGCACCGCGCCATGGACACGGCGGGCGCCCTGCTCGGTCCGCTCGTCGCCTTCCTGATCCTGCGGGCCACGGTGGACGGCTACGACGCCGTGTTCACGGTGAGCTTCTGCGTGGCCGCCACCGGGGTGCTGGTCCTGGTCCTGTTCGTACCGGGCGGGGCGGGCGGCACGTACCTGCCGGACCGCCGCACGAACCGGCCGGACCGCCGCCCGAACGCGCCGGGCGTCTCCCGGCCGGCCGCCGACGGCGACGCACGGCCCACGCTGCGCGCCGCCCTCGCCCTGCTGCGCCGCCGCGACCTGCGCCGGATCACGGTCTGCGCGCTGCTGCTGGGCCTGGCCACGGTCAGCGACTCCTTCGTGTACCTGCTGCTGCAACGCCGTCTTGGCGTCCCCGACCGCTGGTTCGCGCTGCTGCCGCTGGGCACGGCCGCCGCCTTCCTGCTGCTCGCGGTGGGGCTGGGCCGGCTCGCCGACCGGGTGGGCCGCTGGCGGGTCTTCCTGGCCGGCCACGGCGCCCTGCTGGCGGCGTACGGCCTGCTGCTCACCTCCTGGCACGGCACCGCCCTGCCGTACGCGGTCCTCGCCCTGCACGGCGGCTTCTACGCGGCCACCGACGGCGTCCTCATGGCGGCGGCCTCGGACGGCGTGCCCGAGGCGCTGCGCTCCTCCGGTCTCGCCGTCGTGCAGACCGGACAGGCCCTGACCCGGTTCGCCTGCTCGCTGCTGTTCGGCGCGGCGTGGACGCTGTGGGGCGACCGCGCGGCGCTGGCGGCGGCGACGGTGGCGCTCGCGGCCTGCGCGGCCGTCTCGTACACCCTGCGTCCGAACGCCCCCCGCCCGAGCCCGGAGGACACCCTCCACCCGAGCCCGGAGGACACCCTCCACCCCGACCGGGAGCACACCTCATGACCCTGCGGTCCCGCATCCTGGTCCTATCGTCGGCCGTCGTCGTCCTGGCGGCGGTCGCGCTGGCGGCCGTCCTGCACGCGTCGGCGCGGGCCGAGCGCCGCGACCACACCCAGGCGGGCGGCCCGCCGGTCGCCTCGGGCCGGGTCGCGCTGACGGACCCCGGCCGCCTGGTGTTCCGCAACATGGCCTGGGGCCCGCACCGCGACGAACTCACCGAGGTCCCGGCGAGCGCCCCGGACGCGCCGCGCACCGCCTCGGGCGTCAAGTGCCTGCGCTTCTACGCCGCGTCCGGCACCGGCGTGTGCCTCCAGGCGGTGCACGGCCCGGTCTCGGACTCCTACCGCGCCCTGGTCCTCGACGCCCGGCTGCACCCGACGGCCCGCTACGACGTCCCCGGCATCCCCTCCCGCGCCCGGGTCTCCCCCAGCGGCCGGTTCGCCGCCTGGACGGCGTTCGTGGGCGGCGACTCCTACGCGGGCACGAACTTCTCCACCCGCGCCACCATCGTGGACACGGCGACGGGCCGGCTGATCCCGTCCCTTGAGGAGTTCCACGTCGTCAAGGACGGCCGCGCCCACACCTCCCCCGACGTCAACTTCTGGGGCGTGACGTTCGCCGCGGACGACCGCACCTTCTACGCGACCCTGGCCACGAAGGGGAAGACGTACCTGGTCCGCGGCGACCTGACGACGGACACCGTGACGACCCTGCACGAGAACGTGGAGTGCCCCTCGCTGTCCCCCGACGGCACCCGGATCGCGTACAAGAAGCGGGTGCCCGGCCTGCCCGCGGACGCCCCCTGGCACCTGTACGTCCTCGATCTGCGCACGATGCGCGAGACCCCGCTCGCGGAGCGGCGCAGCGTCGACGACCAGGTGGTGTGGCGGGACGCGCACACCATCGTGTACGCGCTGCCCGGCGACTACGGAGCCGACCTGTACCAGGTCCCGGCGGACGGCACGGGCACGGCACGGCGGATCAGTTCGGCCGCGGTGTCCCCGGCCTACCTGGGCTGACCGCCGCGCGGGCGCCCGCCGGCCCGGCTCGCCCCCCGCCCTGTCGCACGGCGGCCCTCCCGGAACCACACTGGTCAGTGGAGGGCCCCGCGGAGGGCGCGCGCCCCTGACGGAAGGACGGACCCATGCCCACGGACACCGTTCCCGGCCCGCTGCGGGTCCTGGTCTTCGGCGGCGCCCTGCGCGCCGACTCGGCCAACTCCCGCCTCGCCGCCCTCGTGGCCCGGCTCGTCTCCGACACCGGTGCGACCGTCGACCTCGCGGGGATGCGCGAGTTCGGCATGCCCTTGTACGACGGCGACGTGGAGGCCGCCGAAGGGCTCCCGCCGGGCGCCCTCGCCCTGCGCGACCGGATCGACCGGAACGACGCCTTCGTCATCTCCTCGCCGGAGTACAACGCCTCCGTGCCGGGCGTGCTGAAGAACGCGATCGACTGGGTCTCGCGGGTCCGGCCGCAGCCCTTCAAGACGAAGCACGCGCTGCTCGTCTCGGCCTCGCCGTCCCTGGTCGGCGGCAACCGCGGGCTGTGGGCCCTGCGGGTTCCCCTGGAACACCTGGGCACCCGCGTCTACCCGGACATGTTCAGCCTGCCCAACAGCTACCAGGCGTTCACCGAGGACGGCACGCTGGCCGACACGGGCTTGCAGCACCGGCTGAGCGAGACCGTGTCGGGTTTCCTCAGCCTCGTCGAGGCGGACGTGCGCTACGTCTGCCTGGAACGCCGCTGGTACGAGTTCCTGGGGGACCGCACCGAGGCGGCCATCACGCAGCGGGCCGAGGCGTGATGCTGGACCCGTGCGGCGCGTGACCATGCTGCCGGACCCGTGCGGCGCGTGACACGGCCCCGCCGGGAGCACGGAACGCGCCCCGCCCCCGGCGGCCCCCGCCCCGCCCCTAGAGCACCGGAAGATTCTTCCGCAGCTCGAACGCCGTGACCTCGCTCCGGTACTCGTGCCACTCGGCGCGCTTGTTGCGCAGGAGGTAACGCTCCCCTCCAGCGGCCTCGGGCAGTCACCGGAAACGCCGCTCACGCCGAGGATTTGGCAGTCGTTGACTGTCGTCAGCTGATCGAAGTGAACCGCGCAGGCGCGGGACACGTTAGTGGAGGGCGTGGTCACAGGCGGGCCGTCACCGTACTACGCCGCTGATGGAATTCGCTAACATCCGGAATCCGGACAGTTGACCGAACTGGTGAGAAAGTCAGAAGGGAAGCGGTGACGATGCCACATTTTGAGAACACTAGCGGAACAATGGATGGATTTTCAGACGAGACCAGCGAGACCAGTACGCGACCAACGCGAATGGATAGGCTCCACCAGGCTGTCGATATTTACTTGGCGGATCCTCGTAGCACGGATCCTGCTTCCGGGCGATACTATAACCCCCCGCGTAACCTGTTCATAAATCTGGGTACCGACGAGAACAGCGAGAACAGCGAGAGATTCCCTCTAGGCCAAGAAATCCATCAATTGCGCCAGAGGGGCTTCAGGCAAGGGTTTCCGGAGGACCTCAGGGAAACGCTGCACGTTACCGGTCTAGTGAGTGACCCAGCCCGCCGCTCCGCCACAAATACGCTCCCGTACCCGCGTCCGGGAGCTGACCAGATCAGTCCAGTAACCATGCAAGAACACCATGGAATGGCACGGCAACAAAGAGGGTCGAGCCAGGCGGGCGGGTGGACTCAGCAGGCTGACGCCGTGTCCCAGCAGACGGACACAACGACCGACTACGGAAATCCTGTAGCCTCGTGGGCGCAGATGCAGCCTTCGGGCGCTTCCACTTCTTCCTCGTCGAATTCTCAGCAGGGCGATAACCAACAGAGAGACTCTGCCTCCTCTCGCCTCAGGGGCGACCACCATACGAGCAGGGAACAGAGGCGGCCAGGCGGCCGCCGGTGATTGGCCTGACCTCATGACTTAACCAGAGAGTTGAGGGAAGACAGCGTCCGCCGGGCACTGCCCACCCCCTCTGACCTGCACTGTTCCTGCGGACGCTAAACAAAATGTTTAGCGTCCGCTGGCGTCCTCAGCGCCCGGACACGCGAGGCCGCCCGAGAGCACGGCATGCACGCCCTCAGGCGCTTCTACGTCTCGGTTCTGCTGAACGCCGGGGAGAACATCAAGGCGCTGAGCAAACTACCTCGGACACAACGATCCGGGTTTCACGCTCCGGGTGTACACCCACCTGATGCCGAGCAGCGACGCCCGGACCCGGAAGGCCGTGGACAGCCTCTGTGCGGGCGCCGATCCAGGGTCTGACGGCCCAGAGACGGCCCAGCGGCGGCAAAACGCCTAAAACGCCTCGGGGCGACGGTCACCAGCCGTCGCCCCGTCCACCGTATCGGCGAAGAAAACCGCCCTGACCTGCCCCTACAGCACCGGCAGGTTCTTCCGCAGCTCGAACGCCGTGACCTCGCTGCGGTACTCGTGCCACTCGGCGCGCTTGTTGCGCAGGAAGAAGTCGAAGACGTGCTCGCCGAGGGTGTCGGCGACCAGGTCGCTGCGCTCCATCAGGGTCAGTGCCTCGCCGAGGTTCTGCGGCAGCGGCTCGATGCCCATCGCCCGGCGTTCGGCGTCGGAGAGCGCCCAGACGTCGTCCTCGGCGCCCGGCGGCAGCTCGTAGCCCTCCTCGATGCCCTTGAGGCCCGCGGCCAGCAGTACGGCGTACGAGAGGTAGGGGTTGGCGCCCGAGTCCAGGGAGCGCACCTCCACCCGGGCCGAGCCGGTCTTGCCCGGCTTGTACATCGGGACCCGGACCAGGGCCGAGCGGTTGTTGTGGCCCCAGCAGATGTACGAGGGCGCCTCGCCGCCGGCGCCAGCCGTGCGCTCGGAGCCGCCCCAGATGCGCTTGTAGGAGTTCACCCACTGGTTGGTGACCGCCGAGATCTCCGCCGCGTGCCGCAGCAGGCCCGCGATGAAGGAGCGGCCGACCTTGGAGAGCTGGTACTCCGCGCCGGACTCGTAGAACGCGTTCCGGTCGCCCTCGAAGAGGGAGAGGTGGGTGTGCATACCGGAGCCGGGGTGCTCGCTGAACGGCTTGGGCATGAACGTCGCGTGCACCCCCTGCTCCAGCGCGACCTGCTTCATGACCAGGCGGAAGGTCATGACGTTGTCGGCCGTGGAGAGCGCGTCGGCGTAGCGCAGGTCGATCTCCTGCTGGCCCGGGGCGCCCTCGTGGTGCGAGAACTCGACGGAGATGCCCATCGACTCCAGCATGGTGATCGCCTGGCGGCGGAAGTCCATGCCGACGTTGGTCGGGGTGTGGTCGAAGTAGCCGGAGTTGTCGGCCGGGGTGGGGCGGGTGCCGTCGAGCGGGCGGTCCTTCAGCAGGAAGAACTCGATCTCGGGGTGGGTGTAGAAGGTGAAGCCCAGGTCGGAGGTGCGGGCGAGGGCGCGCTTGAGGACGTAGCGCGGGTCGGCGAAGGACGGTGAGCCGTCGGGCATGAGGATGTCGCAGAACATGCGGGCCGTGCCGGGGGTCTCCGCGCGCCAGGGCAGGACCTGGAAGGTGGACGGGTCCGGCTTGGCGATCATGTCGGACTCGTAGACCCGGGCGAAGCCCTCGATGGCGGAGCCGTCGAAGCCGATGCCCTCGTCGAATGCCTGTTCCAGCTCGGCGGGGGCCACGGCGACGGACTTCAGGAAGCCCAGTACGTCCGTGAACCACAGGCGTACGAACCGGATGTCGCGTTCCTCCAAGGTCCGGAGCACGAACTCCTGCTGCTTGTCCATCTTCCGATTCCCCATCCTTGCTGGTCAGGCCGCCTTCCCCCGCTGCCGGGCGGAGGCGGTCGGGCACCTGAGCATCCCACCACAACACCATTTCGTGCGCGTTGCGGACCTTGATCGCCCGGCCGACCCCGGACTGAGCGCGAGGGGCCCGGCGGGTGCACTGCCCTGCCGCCCATCTTGCCTGCTCGGACCCTCATCCGTAATGGCCGATACCGATCGTTCCTGTCCGCCGTGGCCGGGGCCACCGGTACGGCGGCCCCGCGCGTTTCGCTTGCCCGGAATCCTGTGCCCTCCCTACGAAGACGGCCCTTGCCCCATTACGATCAGCGAGCGCCACTTCCGCACCGCTTCCCCGACACTTTTTGCCCTTTCCTCTTCTTCCCCCCAGAAGGACACGCCTCATGGGTTCCGCCAAGAACAGCAGCAGCGCGGCACGCAAGGCCCGTATCGCGGAGATGCAGCGCGCGGAGCGCGCCCGCGAGCGCCGCAACCGACTGCTCACCGTCGCCGCGAGCGTGGTGGTCGTCGCCGGTCTCGTCGTCGGCGGTGTCGTCCTCGTGAACTCGCAGTCCGACGGGAAGGACAGCGCGTCGAGCGACGGCAAGGGCTCCGGCGACTCGGGACACTTCACCACCGGCAAGGACGGGGTGCGCACCTGGCAGGGCGAGCTGTCACGGACCCACGTCACGACCAGCGTGAAGTACCCGATGCAGCCGCCGGTGGGCGGCAACCACAACCCGGTCTGGCTCAACTGCAACGGCGACGTCTACACCGCGCCGGTGAAGAACGAGAACGCGGTGCACGCGCTGGAGCACGGCGCCGTCTGGGTGACGTACACCACGGCGGCGCAGAAGGCGGACGTGGACGCGCTCGCGGCGAAGGTGAAGCAGACCCCGTACTCGCTGATGAGTCCGTTCGAGGACCAGGCGGCGCCGCTGATGCTGTCGGCCTGGGGCCACCAGGTGACGGTCAAGAGCGCGGACGACCCGATGGTGGCCAAGTTCTTCTCCACCTACGTGCAGGGCGACCAGACGCCCGAGCCGGGTGCCTCGTGCACCGGCGGGACGTCGAAGTGAGGGCGGCGCGATGAAGCGGCACATCGGCTGGGTCGCGGGGACCGCGGTGGCGGCGCTGGTCGCGGCCGGCGCGATCACCTACGCGGTCGCCGAGGACGGCGGCTCGGGCACGGCGGTACCGGCCGCCGAGTCCGCGGACGCCGGGTTCGCCCGGGACATGGCGGTCCACCACCAGCAGGCGGTCGAGATGTCGTACATCGTGCGCGACCGCACCGACGACGAGGAGGTGCGGCGGCTCGCCTACGACATCGCCCAGACCCAGGCCAACCAGCGGGGCATGCTGCTCGGCTGGCTGGACCTGTGGGGGCTGCCGAAGGTGTCCGCGAAGCCGCCGATGACCTGGATGGGCATGGGCGACATGCCGCCCGGCCAGGACGGCGCGCTGATGCCGGGCATGGCGACCAACACCGACCTGAAGAAGCTGGGCACCCTGTCCGGCAAGCGGGCGGAAATCTTCTACCTCCAGCTCATGACGGACCATCACAAGGGCGGCGTGCACATGGCCGAGGGGTGTGTCGCCCGGTGCACGGTCGGCGTGGAGAAGCGGCTCGCCGAGGGCATGGTCGCCTCGCAGCAGTCCGAGATCGAGTTGATGGCCGGCATGCTCAAGGACCGCGGCGCGGCACCCCGTTCCTGATGTGCGCGCGGACGAAAACCTCAATTCACCCCGGATGAACCGTCCTTGAGCTTCTCTTGACCCCCGCGTTCCCCTGGCATGAACGTTTCATCCGTCAGAGTGACCCCCGTCGTGTGATCCATTCGTGGGCCTCTGACCATGACGGACCCCCCGTGTGGATCGGCGAACTCCTACCACTTCGTGCTTGCGAACCGCATCGCAGGGGGTTCAATGAGATCCAACCGCGCCATGGCGCGTGCCGGAGTGAGCATGGCGGCGACACTGCCCATGCTCGCCGGCGCGCTCGCTCTCGGCATACCCGCGGCCCACGCCGCGGACGGTCCGGCCCGGGACACTCTCGCGGGCACCAGGCCCGCCTGGGCCACCGCCACAGCGGACAAGGGCGCCACCGCGAACAGCTCCCGGGTCGCCGCCCGGGTGTATCTGGCGGGCCGGGACGCCTCCGGCCTCGCCGCGTACGCGAAGGCGGTCTCCGACCCGTCCTCGCCGCAGTACGGCAAGTACCTCAGCGCCGCCCAGGTGCAGGCGCGCTACGGCGCGACCAAGGGCCAGGTGGACGCCGTGAAGTCGTGGCTGACCTCGGCCGGCCTGACGGTCACGGAGGTCACCCAGCACTACGTCGCCGTCTCCGGTGACGTGTCGGCCGCCGAGAAGGCGTTCGGCACCCAGCTGCACAACTACGCCAAGGGCGCCAAGACCTACCGGGCGCCCAACGCCACCGCCTCCGTGCCCGCCGCTCTCGACGGCGCCGTGCTCACCGTGACGGGCCTGGACAACGCCCCGCACACGGCGACCCACCAGGACGAACTCCCGCCGCCGGACGCCGTGTTCAAGAACGCCGGGCCGTTCTCCTCGTACTACGGCTCGAACACCGCCGGTTCGCTGCCGAGCGCGTTCGGCCAGAAGATCCCGTACGCCGTCAAGGGCTACACCGGCAAGCAGCTGCGGTCCGCCTACGGCGCCGGCAAGTACACCGGCAAGGGCGTCCGCGTCGCCATCACCGACGCCTACGCCTCGCCGACCATCGCCGCCGACGCCGCCGCCTACGCGAAGAAGAACGGCGACGCGGGCTGGAAGCACGGCCAGCTGAAGCAGGCACTGCCCGACGCCTACACGAACACCGAGGAGTGCGGGGCGGCCGGCTGGTACGGCGAGGAGACCCTGGACGTCGAGGCCGTGCACGCGGTCGCGCCCGCCGCCGACGTCACCTACGTGGGCGCCGCGTCCTGCTACGACAACGACCTGCTGGACTCGCTCGCCAAGGTCGTCGACAACCACCTGGCGGACATCGTCTCCAACTCCTGGGGCGACATCGAGGCCAACGAGACGCCGGACATCCAGGCCGCCTACGACCAGGTCTTCCAGCTCGGCGCCGTCCAGGGCATCGGCTTCTACTTCTCCTCCGGCGACAACGGCGACGAGGTCGCCAACACCGGTACGAAGCAGGTCGACACCCCCGCCAACTCGGCCTGGGTGACCGCGGTCGGCGGCACCTCGCTGGCCGTCGGCAAGGGCGACACGTACCTGTGGGAGACCGGCTGGGGCACCGAGAAGGCGAACCTGTCGGCGGACGGCAAGAGCTGGACCGGCTTCCCCGGCGCGTTCACCTCCGGCGCGGGCGGCGGCACCAGCAGGACCGTGGCCGAGCCCTTCTACCAGAAGGGTGTCGTCCCGAACTCGCTCGCCAAGGCCAACAGCGCCGCCGGCAACCGCGTCGTCCCGGACATCTCGGCGATCGCCGACCCGAACACCGGCTTCCTCGTCGGCCAGACGCAGACCTTCCCGGACGGGTCCCAGCAGTACAGCGAGTACCGCATCGGCGGCACCTCGCTGGCCGCGCCGGTGATCGCGGCCGTGCAGGCGCTGTCCCAGGAGGCGCGCGGCGGCCACGCGATCGGCTTCGCCAACCCGGCGATCTACGCCAAGGCCGGCTCGAAGGCGTACCACGACGTCACGGACGACCCGACCGGCTCCGGCCTGGCGGTCGCCCGCGTCGACTACGCCAACAGCGTCGACGCCACCGACGGCCTGCTGACCTCGGTCCGCGTCCTCGGCCAGGACAGCTCGCTCAAGGCCGTGAAGGGCTACGACGACGTGACCGGCGTGGGCTCGCCCGCGAACGGCTACGTCCAGTCGTACCGGCGCCACTGATCAAGCTGCCGCCAGGGGGTGGCGTGGGGTGCACCACACTCCGCGCCACCCCCATCGCGTCGCTCTGACGATTACACTGGGCGTGTGCCTCAACTTCGTCTCGCCCTGAACCAGATCGACTCGCGCGTCGGCGACCTCGCCGGCAACACCGAGACGATCCTCCGCTGGACCCGGCACTCGGCCGAGCAGGGAGCGCATCTCGTGGCGTTCCCGGAGATGGTGCTGACCGGGTATCCCGTCGAGGACCTCGCCCTCCGGTCGTCCTTCGTCCAGGCGTCCCGGGACGCGCTGGGCGCGCTCGCCGCCCGGCTCGCGGCGGAGGGCTTCGGGGAGCTGCCGGTGATCGTCGGCTACCTGGACCGCAGCGACAGCGCCCAGCCGAAGTACGGCCAGCCGGCCGGCGCCCCGCGGAACGCGGCGGCGGTGCTGTACCGCGGCGAGCCGGTCCTCACCTTCGCCAAGCACCACCTGCCGAACTACGGCGTCTTCGACGAGTTCCGCTACTTCGTGCCCGGCGACACCATGCCGGTGGTGCGCGTGCACGGCGTCGACGTCGCCCTGGCCATCTGCGAGGACCTGTGGCAGGACGGCGGCCGGGTGCCGGCGGCCCGGTCGGCGGGGGCGGGCCTGCTGCTGTCCGTCAACGCCTCGCCGTACGAGCGCGACAAGGACGACACCCGGCTTGAGCTGGTGCGCAAGCGGGCCCAGGAGGCGGGCTGCACGACGGCCTACCTCGCCATGACCGGCGGGCAGGACGAGCTGGTCTTCGACGGCGACTCGATCGTCGTCGACGCCGACGGCGCGGTTCTCGCGCGGGCGCCGCAGTTCACCGAGGGCTGCGTGGTCCTCGACCTGGAGCTGCCCGCGGCCTCGGCGCAACCGCCCACCGGTGTGGTGGACGACGGGCTGCGCATCGACCGGGTGATCCTCTCCGAGGACCCGCTGCCCGCCTACCCGCCGGAGCGGACGGGCGGCTACGCGGACCGCCTCGACGACGACGAGGAGGTCTACTCGGCCCTGGTGGTCGGCCTGCGCGCCTATGTGCGCAAGAACGGCTTCCGGTCCGTCCTGATCGGGCTGTCCGGCGGCATCGACTCGGCGCTGGTGGCGGCGCTCGCCTGCGACGCGGTGGGCGCGGAGAACGTGTACGGCGTGTCGATGCCGTCGAAGTACTCCTCGGACCACTCCAGGGACGACGCGGCTCAGCTGGCCCACCGCACCGGGCTCAACTTCCGGACCGTGCCGATCGCCCCCATGTTCGACGCGTACCTGGCGTCGACCGAACTGACCGGCCTCGCCGAGGAGAACCTCCAGTCGCGGCTGCGCGGCACGCTGCTGATGGCCATCTCCAACCAGGAGGGCCACATCGTCCTCGCCCCCGGCAACAAGTCCGAGCTGGCCGTCGGATACTCGACGCTGTACGGCGACTCGGTGGGCGCGTACGGCCCGATCAAGGACCTGTACAAGACGTCGGTCTTCGAGTTGGCCCGGTGGCGCAACCGGGCGGCGGCCGAGCGCGGCCAGACCCCGCCGATCCCCGAGAACTCCATCGACAAGCCGCCGAGCGCGGAGCTGCGCCCCGGCCAGGTCGACACGGACTCGCTGCCGGACTACCCGGTCCTGGACGCGATCCTCGACCTCTACGTCGACCACGACAAGGGCGCGGACGCGATCGTCGCGGCCGGCTTCGACCCGGCGCTGGTCACGAAGACCCTGCGCATGGTGGACACCGCGGAGTACAAGCGCCGCCAGTACCCGCCGGGCACGAAGATCTCGGCCAAGGGCTTCGGCAAGGACCGCCGGCTTCCGATCACCAATGGGTGGCGCGAATCGGCCTGACGTCGGCGCGGGCCGCGCCGCCGGGAGGACCCTGAGGCCGCGCCGCCAGCAGGACCGTGACGGGCCACGCGGGAGGACCGTGACGGCCCACGCCGCCGGAAGGACCGTGGCGGGCCGCGCCGCCGGAAGGACCGTGGCGGGCCGCGCCGCCGGAAGGACCGTGGCGGGCCGCGCCGCCGGGAGAACCCTGACGGGCCGCGCCGCCGGAAGGACCGTGGCGGGCCGTGCCGCCGGAAGGACCGTGACGGGCCGCCGTTCCCGTGCGGCGGCGCCGCGGTGGGGTCCGGCGGCCCGGACCGGCGCGGATGGCTCCGACCGCTCAGTCAGGGGTGCTGACCTGGACCCGGGCCGCCACCGGGAGGTGGTCGCTGCCGGTGCGCGGGAGGGTCCAGGAACTCTCCGGCTTGACCCCCTTGACCATGACCTGGTCGATCCGCGCCATCGGGAACGACGCCGGCCAGCTGAACCCGAACCCGCTGCCCGCCGCGCCCTGGGTGGAGCGCAGCTGGGAGGTGATCGCGGTCAGGGAGCGGTCGTTCATCGTGCCGTTCAGATCGCCGAGCAGCACCACCCGCTGGAGCGTCTCGTGGGAGATCGCCGTGCCCAGCGCGTCGGCGCTCTTGTCCCGCTGCCGTGCGGTGAAGCCGGTGGCGGCCTTCACCCGCACCGAGGGCAGATGGGCGACGTACACCGCGACCTGACCCGCGGGGGTCGAGACCGTGGCGCGCATCGCGCGTTCCCAGCCCAGCTTGATGTCCACGGACCGGACCGCGGTCATCGGGTACTTGCTCCACAGCCCGACCGTGCCGACGACCTCGTGGTACTTGTACGTTGAGGCCAGCGCCTTCTCGTACACCGGGACCACGGGGGCCGTCAGCTCCTCCAGCGCCAGCACGTCCGCGCCGGAGCCGGTCAGGTCGCGGGCGGTGCGGGACGGGTCCGGGTTGTCGGCGTTGACGTTGTGGGTGGCGACCATGAGGTCGCCACCGGTCGCCGTGCGGTCGATGACCAGCCCGCCGAAGAGGTTCAGCCACCCGATGAGCGGCAGCACCGTCGCGATCAGCGCGGTGACCGACCGGCGGACGAGGCCGAGGATCAGCAGCACCGGGATCAGCAGGCCGAGCCAGGGCAGGAAGGTCTCGGTGAGACTGCCGAGATTGCCCACGGTGTTGGGGATGCGCGAGTGCAGCATCATCACCAGGGCGAGCAGGACGGCGATGACGGCGAGGATGATGCCGCGGCGCCAGATGCCGCGGTCGCCCCGCCAGCCGCGGAGCGGACGGGACACCAGGCGCCGGAGCCGGGAGCGCCGCTGCTCGGGTCCGGAGCCGCTGTCTTCCGTTTCCGTCACGTATGCCTGTTGTGCCATACCGTCGCCTCACTACCCGCTGTGCACACCGTCGTTCCCCCGGGTTACGACCCTAGGGGATGATCGGCCCCGTTCCCGCCTCCCGTGGCGGCCCTACGGAAGTCGACGACGAACGGGCGGGTGCCGGAAGTTCCGGGCATCCCCGGGACGGGTGAGGACTGTGACGAAACGCGAATATTCGGACTATGTGCCGGACGGTCCGGCGGGCGGCCGGAGGCCCGCCAGCGCGGTGTCGACAATCTGCTGAGCCAGGTCCTCGGGGAGTTCGAGCTCGGGGCGCAGGACGGAGCGCAGGAGCATCGGTCCGACGAGCAGGTCGTTGGCCAGTTCGAGGTCGACGTCCGTGCGGAGTTCGCCGGTGCGCTGTCCCCGGCGCAGCACCTCCAGGCTCAGCTTGCGCCGGGGCGCTATCACGTTGGCGTGGTAGGCGGCCCAGACCTTCGGGCTGTTCTTCATCTGCGCGTGGGCGTTGTACAGGATCAACGACGAGCGGCTGGCCACGCCGCGCAGGCGCACCGATTCGAGCAGGACGATCAGGTCGTCGCGCATGGAGGTGCCGGGGAGTTCGGGTTCGGGGAGTTCGGCGGCGCGCATCACGTCGGCGAACAGGTCCTCCTTGCCCGCCCAGCGCCGGTAGATGGTGGCCTTGCCGACACCGGCCGTGCGGGCGACCCGCTCGATGGACAGCTCGGCGAGCGGCACGCCGTCCTCCAGGAGCTTCATCACACCTTCCAGGATGGCGCGTTCCACGGCCTCGCTGCGGGGTCGGCCCCGGGCGGGACCGCACGGCTTGGGGTGGCTTCCGGCAGAGCTCACGTCACTCCGTCCTTTCGCTGTGCTGCGGGAATTCTCCCGCAGCGCCCCCCTTCCGCCGTGCCGCCCCCTGCGGGCACGCGTCGGCTACTCCGCGGCCACGACCAGTTCCCGGTCCTTCTCGCCCTCCTGCGCCGCCGGCGGCCTGCCGGGCAGGAACAGCGCCACCACCAGCGCGCCGAGCAGTGCGACGCCGGCCCCGCACAGCGCGGTGACGTGCATGGCGTGCAGGAACGCGTCGTCGGCCGCGCCGGCCAGCGCCCTGCCCTGCGGGCCGAGCTTCGCGGCGACACCCAGGGTGGCCTCGATGGAGTCCCCCGCGGCGTCCCGCAGGCCGGCCGGGACCGCCCCCAGCTTGCCCTCGATGCCGTCGTGGTACGCGGTGGACAGGACCGAGCCGAGTACGGCGATGCCGAGGGCGCCGCCGACCTGGCGGAAGGTGTTGCTCAGCGCGGAGGCGGAGCCGGCCTTCTCGCGCGGCAGGGCCTGCATGATGACGACGGAGGTCGGCGTCATGATGTGCGCCATGGCGGTACCCATCAGGAAGACGTCCACCTCCAGGATCCAGATCGGCGTGTCCGCCTTGAGCAGGGCGAAGACGGCCAGGGTCACGGCGATCAGGACCAGGCCCGCCGCGGTGGTGACCCGGTTGCCGAACCGGTCGACGACGAGCCGGGCGCGCGGCGCGAAGACCATCTGGGCGACGGCCAGCGGCAGCATCAGCGCACCGGCCTCCAACGGCGAGTAGCCGAGCACGCTCTGGGTGTAGAAGACGCTGAAGAACGTGACGCCCATCAGCGCGAAGAAGACCAGCGCGATGGCGGCCATGGCGGCCGAGAAGGTCTTGCTCTTGAAGTAGGTCACGTCCAGGGACGGGTGGTCGCTGCGCTTCTCGTAAACGACGAAGCCGACGAGGACGGCAAGGCCGGCGACGATGGTGAGGAGCACCTTCGGGTCGGTGAAGTCGGCCAGTTCGCCGCCCTTGATGATGCCGTAGACGAGCAGGACCAGGCCGACCACGGAGAGCACGACGCCGACCGGGTCGAGCCGGCCGGGGTTCGGGTCGCGCGAGTCGGGCACGAGCCAGATCATCAGCGCCACCGCGACGATCACGATCGGCACGTTGACGAGGAAGACGGAGCCCCACCAGAAGTGGTCGAGGAGCGCGCCGCCGGTGATCGGGCCGATGGCGATGCCGAGTCCGACGCCGCCCGCCCAGATGCCGATGGCCTTGGGCTGCTCCGCGCGTTCGAAGACGTTCATGAGCACGGCGAGGGTGGCGGGCATGACGAAGGCGGCGCCGAGCGCCATGAGCGCGCGGTAGGCGATGAGCTGACCCGGGGACCCGGACTCGGCCGCCAGGGCCGAGCCGATACCGAACACGACGAGGCCACCGAGCAGGACCTTCTTGCGGCCCAGCCGGTCGCCGACGAGACCCGAGGTGAACAGCAGCCCGGCGAAGACGAGCGTGTAGGAGTTGATCGCCCACTCGATCTCGCTCTGGGTGGCGCCAAGACCGGTGGGTGCGGGGGTGGAGATCGTCTTGACCGCGACGTTCAGGATCGAGTTGTCGAGCACCACGATCAGCAGGCTCAGTATGAGGACGCCGAGGATGACCCACCGGCGTCTGTGCACCTCTTCGGGTATCCGGGAGGCGGGTACAGCGGGAGTTGTCATGGGAATGACCCTAGAACAATTCCGATACGGAACCGTCTCGTATCTTATTTCTTTTACCCAGACCTTACACAGAGAGAAAGCGGCGAGTACCCGGGTGCGGCCGACCGGACACACCCCACCGGCCACCGCCCAACACACCGACCGGCAATCACCCAACCGCCCAACCGCCCAACGGACCACCGACCACCGACCACCAGCGACCAGCGACCGGCAACCGGCAACCGCCGAACGGCCCGCGGCGGCGCACCCGGAGACCGCGGGTGCGAGGAGGGATGCGAAGGGGATCACACCCGAACACGCCCGGAACACACGGAGGTCCCCTGGCCCTCCCTGGCACGAGGTGCCACCATGGAGGGGATCCGGAGACGCCGTGAGGGCGCTTCGAGACGACTGAAGGAGCCGTTGCAATGACGCAGCTTCCGGCTGCCCGGACCAGGTCCTCCGACGGCAGCAAAGCGCTGTACGGGGGCAAGGGCACCCGCCGCATCACCGTCCGCGACATCGGCCTCGCCAAGGAGCGGGGCGAGAAGTGGCCCATGCTCACGGCCTACGACGCCATGACCGCCTCCGTCTTCGACGAGGCCGGCATCCCGGTGATGCTGGTCGGCGACTCGGCGGGCAACTGCCACCTCGGGTACGAGACGACCGTACCCGTCACCCTCGACGAGATGACCATGCTGTCGGCCGCGGTCGTGCGCGGCACGCAGCGCGCCCTGATCGTGGGCGACCTGCCCTTCGGGTCCTACCAGGAGGGGCCGGTGCAGGCGCTGCGCTCGGCGACCCGGCTGGTGAAGGAGGCCGGGGTCGGCGCCGTGAAGCTGGAGGGCGGCGAGCGCTCGCACGGCCAGATCGAGTTGCTGGTGCAGTCCGGCATCCCGGTCATGGCGCACATCGGCCTCACCCCGCAGTCCGTGCACGCCATGGGCTACCGGGTGCAGGGGCGCGGCGAGGAGGCGGCCCAGCAACTGCTGCGCGACGCGAAGGCCGTGCAGGACGCGGGCGCCTTCGCGGTGGTGCTCGAACTGGTCCCGGCGGAGCTGGCGGCCGAGGTGACCCGGGTGCTGCACATCCCGACCGTCGGCATCGGCGCAGGTCCGAACACGGACGCGCAGGTCCTGGTGTGGACCGACATGATGGGGCTGACCGGCGGGCGGGTCCCGAAGTTCGTGAAGCAGTACGCCGATCTGCGCGCGGTCATGGGCGACGCGGCCAAGTCCTTCGCCGAGGAGGTCGTCGGCGGAACGTTCCCGCAGGAGGAGCACTCCGTCCACTAGCCGCTCCGCCGGGAGTGGCGCGACACGCACGGGCCGTCGTTCGTCTGCGGCGCCGCCGTGGCCGGCCGCTCCCCGAGTTCCCGGCTTCGCTCCAACAGGGGGACCCCGGTTCCCCACGCCCCTTCAGAGCAGTGCTCAGTGCCCTGGGCGGCGTCGCCGTACCGGTGCGCCGCGCGCCAGTTGCCACCGTGGAAACACCCAGGACGGCCCGCCGATCGTCCCCCGTCGGCGGGCCGTCCGCCGTTGTCGGCCGGTGTTCCTCCGCTGTCGGTGTCCTGTAGGCCGTTTGTCGGTGCGGGCTGGCACCGTTCATGCCATGACGCGAATCGACAACGAGCCCAGCGGCCGCGGCGACGCCGTGACCGTGCGGGGGCTGGTCAAGCACTACGGCGAGACCAAAGCGCTGGACGGCGTGGACCTGGACGTGCGCGAGGGCACCGTGATGGGTGTGCTCGGGCCGAACGGCGCCGGCAAGACCACCCTCGTACGCATCCTGTCCACCCTGCTCGCTCCCGACGCCGGCCGGGCGACCGTCGCCGGCTACGACGTCGTCCGGCAGCCCCGGCAACTGCGCCGGGTGATCGGACTCACCGGGCAGTACGCCTCGGTGGACGAGAAGCTTCCGGGCTGGGAGAACCTGTACATGATCGGGCGGCTGCTCGACCTGCCGCGCAGGGAGGCCCGTACCCGCGCCGACGAACTGCTGGAGCGGTTCTCGCTGACGGACGCCGCCAAGCGGCCCGCGGCCACCTACTCCGGCGGCATGCGGCGCCGGCTCGACCTGGCCGCCTCGATGATCGGGCGGCCCGAGGTGCTCTACCTGGACGAGCCGACGACCGGTCTCGACCCGCGGACCCGCAACGAGGTGTGGGACGAGGTCAAGGCCATGGTCGGGGAAGGGGTCACCGTCCTGCTGACCACCCAGTACATGGAGGAGGCCGAACAGCTCGCCTCCGAACTGACCGTGGTGGACCGTGGGAAGGTCATCGCGAACGGCCGCATCGAGGAGCTGAAGGCGAAGGTCGGCGGGCGCACGCTGCGGGTACGGCCGGCCGATCCGCTGGAGCTGCGCCCGCTCGCCGGAATGCTGGACGAACTGGGCATCACCGGTCTCGCCGCGACGACCGTGGACACCGACGCCGGCACCCTGCTGGTGCCCATCCTCAGCGACGAGCAGCTGACCGCGGTGGTCGGCGCGGTCACCGCGCGCGGCATCACCATCTCCTCGATCACCACCGAACTGCCCAGCCTGGACGAGGTGTTCCTGTCGCTCACCGGCCACCGCGCCAGTGCCCCGCAGGACCCCGCGCCCGCCGACACCCGCCAGGAGGTCGCCGTATGACAACCGCCACCGCCACCGCCGCCGCTTCCGTGCCCGACGCCCGGATCCCGCTGCGTGGCCATCTGCGCCACACCGGGGCGCTGATCCGCCGCAATCTGCTGTGGATCCGGCAGGACCCGGAGTCGATGTTCGACGCGCTGCTGATGCCGATCGTCTTCACCCTGCTGTTCGTGTACGTCTTCGGCGGCTCGATCGGACAGGCCCTGGGCGGCGGCCAGGAGGGGTACGTGCAGTACGTCATCCCCGGCATGATCGCGATGATGAGCATGACGCTGTCCCAGGGCGTCGGTACCGGCTTCAGCCAGGACTTCAACTCCGGGGTCATGGACCGCTTCCGGTCGCTGCCCATCGGGCGCGGCTCGGTGCTGTTCGCGAAGATCTCGGTGGAACTGGCGCGGATGCTGTTCGCGACGGCCGTGCTGATGATCGTGTCCGTCCTGGTCGGTTTCCACATCCACCACTGGGGCGGCCTGTTCGCCGCCGTGGGGCTGTCCGCGGCCTTCGCCTCGTCGATCATGTGGGTGTTCCTCACCCTGGGCGTGGTCCTGAAGAACGCGCAGTCCGTGCAGGCGATGGGCTTCCTGGTGCTGTTCCCGCTTCAGTTCGGCTCGTCGATCTTCGCACCGACCCAGTCGATGCCGGGCTGGCTCCAGGCGTTCACCGACTACAACCCGCTGTCCACGCTGGCGGACGCGGCCCGCGGACTGATGGTGGGCGGCCCGGTCGCCCACGACCTGTGGATCACGCTGGCCTGGTCCGCGGCGATCACGGTGGTGATGGCGCCCGTCGCGATCCACAAGTTCCGCACCAAGAGCTGACGCGGCCCCGGCCTCCGCCGTGTTCACGGCCGGGTCCGGGTCAGATCAGGGCGGCGGCCTCCTCCGGGGAGAGCCCGCCGCCCTCCGCGTACGCGGCCCGGTAGGCCGCGTCGCCGAGCGCGGCGCGGGCCCCTTCCACGGCTCGGGCGCGCACCTCGCGCTCCAACTGCGACCGGACGTGGCCGCGCGGCAGTATCCCGTCGGCGGTCCCGATGCAGCGGGCGGCGTCGCGGGCGCGACGGCCGCCGTCCGAGCCGGTGAGGGCGGTCGCCGCGGTGATCAGGTAAGCGGACCGCATGGACGGGGCGATGGCCTCGGCGAGCGGGTCCCGCGCCTGTTCGAGCGCCCGCCGGATCTTGTCCAGGGACTCCTCGTGCCGGCCGTCGGCCGCGTCCAGCCAAGCCTCCTGACCCAGGATGAAGGAGTCGAAGACAACGAAGTGCGCGATCTTGAACTCCTCGCGCAGCAACCGCAGTTGCTCGCGCGCCTCGGTGATCCGGCCGGTCACGCCGAGCCGTCCCGCGAGGAACAGCCGGGCGGCGGGCATCGCCTCGTTGCCCGAGCCGTCCTTCCGGGCGATCACGTCGCGCAGCAGGCGCTCCCCGGCCTCGGTCTCACCCGCCTCCACCAGCGCGCTGCCGAGCCGGGCGTCCAGCACCGCCACGTGGTGGCGGGCGCCGAGCCGGGCGGCCTGCTCGGACGCCGCCTCGTAGTCGTCCGCCGCCTGCCGGTACGCGCCCTTGCGCTCATGGGCCTCGCCGCGTGCGGAGAGGGCCTCGGCGGTGCCCCACCGGTCGCCGAGCCGGCGGTAGATCTCCAGCGACTCGTCGGCGTCGTGGGCGGCGTCGCCCGCCCAGTCGCTGCGGTTGGCGAGCAGGTTGGCCCGCATCTGGAGACTGGCGGCCAGCTCCCAGTCGTACCCGGGGGTCGAGCGGCAGGTGTCGACGGTGGCGTCGACGACCGTACGCACCCGTTCCATGGCGCCGGAGAGCATGACGGCGAAGAACCAGAGGGAGCCGGGACTGCGGCAGGTCTGCGGCAGCCCCGGCTCGTAGGTCGCGGCGATGGTGCGCAGCTTGGCCTGTGACTGCGGGGTCTGCCAGACCTCCAGCTCGGTGTCCATGCAGGCGAGATGGACGAGGTGCACACCGCGTCTGGCCTCGGCGAGGACCTCTCCGCTCCACGGGGGCGGGGTGTCCGTGCAGCGCTCCCACAGCGGGCCGGCCGGGGTGACGGGCTCGGTGAACGGGTCGGGGCCGAGCGGCTGGACCTCGCGGGACCAGTTGCCGGCCTCGATGCGCAGGTCGCGCATCTGCCAGTACCAGGCCAGCGACAGGACCAGGCAGAGCGCCTCCTGCTCGTCCCGCTCGGTGACCGCGTGCCGCAGCGCCGTGCGCAGGTTCTCGTACTCGCGCTCCAGCCGTTCGATGGCGGCGAGCTGGCCGGCGCCGCGCAGCAGCGGGTCGGTGGTGCGGGCCAGTTCGCGGTAGTACGTCAGGTGCGCGCGCGAGACCTCGGCCCGCCCGCCCGCCTCGTCGAGCCGTTCGCCCGCGTACTCGGCGACGGTCTCCAGGAGCCGGTAGCGCATCTCCCCCGTCCCCGCGGGCTCCGCCACCACCAGCGACTTGTCGACGAGCGAGCCCAGCGCCTGAAGCGCGACGGGGCCGCAGACGGCCTCGGCCGCGGCGAGGTCGCAGCCGCCCGCGAAGACCGACAGCCCGCGCAGCACGTTCCGTTCGTCCTCGTCGAGCAGTTCCCAGGACCAGTCGACGACGGCCCGCAGGGTCTGCTGGCGGGGCAGCACCGTGCGACTGCCGGAGGTGAGCAGCCGGAAGCGGTCGTCGAGCCGGTCGGCGATCTGGCGCGGTGTCAGCATGCGTAGCCGGGCGGCCGCCAGCTCGATGGCGAGGGGCAGTCCGTCGAGGCGCAGACAGATCTCGGCGCAGGCCGCGGGGTCCTCGTCGATGCGGAATCCGGGTCTCGCCGTGGCGCCCCGGTCGGCGAGCAGTCGCAGCGCGACCGGTTCCGGCAGCGGCTCCACCGGTCGCAGCAACTCGCCCGGTACGCCGAGGGGTTCGCGGCTGGTGGCCAGCACCGTCAGCTCCGGGCAGCGCTCCAGCAGCTGCTCGACCAGCCGGGCCGCCGCGTCCACGACGTGCTCGCAGTTGTCGAGGACGATCAGCATCCGGCGCCTGCCGCAGTGTTCGGCCAGGCGCTCGACGGGGTCGTCGTGCCGGTCGGCACCGGCCCGCATGGCCTCGGCGCCGGCGCCGTACAGCACGGTCTCGCGGGCCCCGAGGGCGGTGAGCACGGCCTCGGGTACGGCGGCGGGGTCGTCGACGGGTGCCAGTTCGGCCAGCCACACCCCGTCCCGGGCCGCGTGCCGCACGGTCTCGGCGGCCTCCTGGGACAGCCGGGTCTTGCCCGCGCCGCCGGGCCCGAGGAGGGTGACGAGCCGCGCCGATCCGAGGTCGCCGCGGATCGCCTCGATGTCGCCTTCCCGGCCGACGAAGGAGGTGAGCCGGGCGCGCAGGTTGCCGGGCGGCGGGGGCGCGGCGGGGCCGCCGGAGCCGACGGCGGCCAGGGCGGGGGCACCGGCGGCGGTGAGCGGGGCGCCGGACGCGACGGGCGTGCCCGGTGCCGGGGCGGAGCGGCCGTGACCGGACGGGGCGCCGCCGCCCACCGCCCCGGGGCCGGCCGGAGTGCCGTCGCTGGACGCGCTTGCACGGGGGGCTCCCCGCTCCCCGTCGGCCCGGTGCTCCCCCGGATCCTGCGGACGCAGCAACTCCGCGTGCAACGCCCGCAGTTCGCTTCCCGGGTCGGTGCCGAGCCGGTCCGCGAGCAGTTGCCGTATCTCCTCGTAGGCGGCCAGCGCCTCGGCCGTGCGGCCCGCGTCGCGCAGGGCGCGCAGCCGCAGCGCCTGCAAGGGCTCGTCCAGGGGGTGGCCGTCGCACAGGGCGGTCAGCTCGGGCAGCGTCTGTTCGGCGTGGCCGAGCGCGAGGGCGGCGGTGTGCCGGGCGCGCAGCGCGTCCAGCCGCCGGGCGTCGAGCCGGGCCGCCTCGGCGGTGCGGTCGGGCAGGTCGGCGAGGGCCGGCCCCTGCCACAGGGCGAGCGCGTCGTCGAGGACGCCGGCCGCCTTCGCGGGGTCGCCGTCGGCCAGCGCGCGCAGGCCGTCGCCGGTCAGCCGCTCGAAACGGTGCAGGTCGATGTCGTCGGGCGCGGCGGCGAGCCGGTAGCCGCCGTCCGCCGAGGCGACCGCGTCCGCGCCCAGCGCGCGGCGCAGCCGGCCGACCAGTGCCTGGAGCGCGCCCGTCGCGTCGGCGGGCGGCTGTCCGTCCCACACCTCGTCGACCAGCACACTGACGGGCACCGTACGGCCCGGTCGCAGCGCCAGTACGGCCAGCAGGGCACGCAGGCGGGCCCCGCCGACCGGGACGGGGGTTCCGTCGGGGCGCAGGGCCTGGGTGGTGCCTAGGATGCGGTAGCGCACGGGGTCCATTGTCCCTGGTGACGCAGGAACACCGCCTCCGGGTTTCAGGCGGGTGCCGAGGCGGGCCCCGGCGGGCGCGGGGACGCGGGTGTCACACGCGCCGCACGGACTCGACCCAGTCGGCGATCGTCATGGCCACCTCCTCAGCCGACTCGGCTTACGACGCAACGGCTACCAGGAACCCGCACCGGCCCGCAGGACGTTCCCCCCACATCACCGGTACGGTCGACCCCGCGCACCGTCCGACACGTCCCCACCAGGAGCCCGCCCCATGACCACCGCCACCGTCCGCCACAGCGACCGGCGGATCAGCCCGGTCTTCCTCGGGCTGCTGGCCGTCACCGCGGTCACCGGCTGGGCCACCTGGACGGGCTTCGCCGAGCAGCCGGGCATCGCCGTGTTCCTGTTCGTGACCGCGGCCTGGATCGTCTCCCTGTGCCTGCACGAGTACGCGCACGCGCGCACCGCGCTGCACAGCGGCGACATCACGGTGGGCGCCAAGGGCTATCTGACGCTCAACCCGCTGAAGTACACGCACGCGCTGCTGAGCATCGTGCTGCCGGTGCTCTTCCTGATCATGGGCGGGATCGGGCTGCCGGGCGGCGCGGTGTTCATCGAGCGCGGCCGGATCCGGGGCCGCTGGCGGCACAGCCTGATCTCGGCGGCGGGCCCGCTGACGAACGTGCTGTTCGCCGCGGTGTGCACGGCGCCGTTCTGGCTGCACGCCCTGGACGGGGTCCCCCGGGACTTCCGGTACGCGCTGGCGTTCCTGGCCCTGCTCCAGGTCACGGCGGCGATCCTGAACTTCCTGCCGGTGCCGGGCCTGGACGGGTACGGCGTGATCGAGCCGTGGCTGCCGTACGGCGTCAAGCGCCAGGTGGAGCCGTTCGCGGCGTTCGGGCTGCTGTTCGTGTTCGCGCTGCTGTGGATCCCGTCGGTCAACAACGCGTTCTTCGACCTGATCGACACGATCCTGCGCGGCCTCGGGATCGACCCCTTCGACCAGTACTGCGGTCACGAGTTGTACCGCTTCTGGCTGGGCGCCAACCCGTACTGCTCGTTCAGCCCGTGACGGACGGCCCGCGCCCGGTCCTGGCGCGCTTCGCGTAGTACCAGCACATGTTGCTGGACAGCCCCGCCAGCAGTACCCAGACGACGCCCAGCCAGCTGCCCTGGACGAACGAGACGACGGCGGCGGCGACGGCGAGGACGCAGACGGCCAGGGCGTAGACGGCCAGTCGCCGGGTCGGGCCGGGTGGGAGCAAGGGGGGCATGGGACGGACTCCTGTCGGGGGGCACTGCTGGACGGCCACCAGTGTCCCCCATGGTCCGGTGCGGCTCACACGTCCGGTCCGGTGCGGCTCACACGTCGGTGAGGCGGAGCCCCGCGTGCGCCTTGTACCGGCGGTTGACCGAGATCAGGTTGGCGACCAGCGACTCCACCTGGTGGGCGTTGCGCAGCCGACCGGCGAAGATCCCGCGCATGCCCGGGATCCGCCCGGCCAGCGCCTGCACGGTCTCCACATCGGCCCGCTCCTCGCCGAGGACCATCACGTCGGTGTCGATCTCGGCGATCTCCGGGTCCTGGAGCAGCACCGCGGAGAGGTGGTGGAAGGCGGCGGCGACCCGGGAGTCCGGCAGCAGGGCGGCGGCCTGCTCGGCGGCGCTGCCCTCCTCCGGCCGGAGCGCGAAGGCGCCCTTCTTGTCGAAGCCGAGCGGGTTGACGCAGTCCACGACGAGCTTGCCCGCCAGGTCCGCGCGCAGCGCCTCAAGCGTCTTGCCGTGGCCGTCCCAGGGCACGGCGACGATCACCACGTCGCTGCGGCGGGCGGTCTCGGCGTTGTCGAAGCCCTCGACGCCGTGGCCCAGTTCCTCGGCGGCGGCGCGGGCGCGCTCGGCGGCCCGGGAACCGATGATCACCTTCTGGCCGGCCCGTGCGAGCCGGTAGGCAAGGCCCTTGCCCTGCGGCCCGGTGCCGCCGAGCACGCCGACGACGAGCCCGGAGACGTCGGGCAGGTCCCAGGGGTCCTTGGCCGGGGTCCCGACGGGTGTCCCAGTGGGCTGCTGTGCGCTGTCCGTAGAGGTCATGCGGCGACTCTACGTCCGTGGCCACCCGCCCATCCGGTCAGGTGAGTGCCGTCACGCCCACCCGGCGAAATGTGATGGTTTCGTAGGCGCGGGCTCCGACCAGGTCGTGCCCTCGTCGTCGCTGTGCCGCACCCAGACCCGGCGGCCGTCCGCGTCCTCGACCGTGCCGCGCCGTACGGCGTCCTCGGTGGCGAGCGCGGCGGCGCGGACGTGCACGAGCAGGATCCGACCGGTGCCGAGGACGACCGGGGCGGGGTTTCCGGCGAGGTCCGCGCCGCCCGGCGCGGCGATCCGCAGTGGCCCCCAGGTACGGCCGCCGTCGGTGGAGCGCTTCAGCACGATGTCGACCCGCCCGTGGTCCGCGGCGGAGTCGACCCGGCCCTCGCAGAAGGCCAGTACGGCGCCGGAGCCGGTGACGACGACGGCCGGGATCCGGTAGCCGGCGTACCCTTCCGTGCCCGCGCGGAAGGGGACACTGACGTCGGTCATGGGCCGGCTCCTCATCGGTATCGGGGCTGGGCACCCTCCCCGGGTCGGGCGAATTCGGGGTGAACACCGCATCGCGAGTGGCCTTTTACGGCAGGATGCGGGGGCATGGACGCGGTACGGGTGGCGTTGTTGCGCGAAGTGCTCGCCGGGACCGAGTGGTTGGGGGCCACGCGGCGGTTCGCGGGGGTGCTGCGCGGGTCGGTGGTGGCGCACGGCGGCGGTCTGCTGCTGGTGGGCACGCCGGAGTACGAGCCGTGGCACCTGGCGGCACACCTGGTGGACGAGGCGGCCTGGTCGGGCACGCCCGAACTGGCCCCGACGCTGGTACGGCACGCCGCGCGCCCCACCGACCCGGCGCATCTGGCCGTCGGACCGGGGCGGATCACGGCGGCGCGGCGGGGCGAGACCCTGCTCGTCGTGGCGCCCGACGAGCACGCGCCGCTGCTGGACCGGGTGCACGACGCGCGGCGGGCCGGGGTGACGGTGCTGGCCCTCGGCTCCGGTGGGGGCGAACTGGCCGCGATGGCCCACGAGGCGCTGGCGGTGCCGGAGGGCGGCGAACTGGACCTGGACACCGTGCAGCACCTGGTGAGCGCGGCGGCCGGCGAGAACGCGGTGCCGTCCCCGCGGGGGCGCCGGACGTTCCGCGACCGGCTGTCGAGGCTGGCGGAGAACCTGACGGCCCCGCCGCCGGCGTCCTGGTGACGGGACCGTCGGCCGCCGGCTGACCGCCGGTCCCCGGCCGGACCGGTACCGGGGCCCTGGCCCTTCGGCGGTGGGAGCGGCGGGAAAAGCGGTTGCCGCGCCCGGGGCGGGCGGCCGATCATGGCACCTCGTGACTCGTGCCCTCCTCCCGGATCTCGCCCCCTGGCGCGCCTCCGTCGACTTCCGCAGGCTCTGGGTGTCGGGGCTGGTCAGCAACTTCGGCAGCTTCCTCACCTTCGTGGCGCTGCCGGTGCAGGTGAAGGAGCTGACCGGGTCCGCCGCCGCGGTGGGCGCGATCGGTGCCGTGGAGCTGGTGCCGCTGGTGGTCTTCGGGCTGTACGGCGGGGCGCTCGCGGACGCGCTGGACAAGCGGAAGCTGATCCTGTGGACGGAGGCCGGCCAGGGCCTGCTGAGCGCGGTGCTGCTGCTGAACGCCCTGCTGCCGAGCCCACCGGTGTGGCCGCTGTACATGGTGGCCGCCCTCACCTCCGCCGTCGGCGCGGTCCAGCGGCCCGCGCTGGACTCGCTGTGGCCGCGGATCGTGGCGCACGAGCAGTTGCCGGCCGCGGCGGCGCTCAACTCGCTGCGCTGGACGGTGGGCGGGGTGGCGGGCCCGGCGCTCGCCGGGGTCGTGGTGGCCTACGCGGGGCTCGGCTGGGCGTACGCCGTCGACGCGCTGACCTTCGCGGTCTCGCTGCTGTTCGTGGTGCGCACAGCCCCCTCCCCCGCGGCCCGCGAGGCGGTGCGGCCCTCGCTCGCCGCGATCCTCGAAGGCGCCCGGTACGCCTGGAGCCGCAAGGAACTCCTCGGTACGTACGTCGTCGACCTCGCGGCGATGTTCCTCGCGATGCCGCTGGCCGTGCTGCCGTTCCTCGCGGACGAACTGCACGCCGCATGGTCACTGGGGCATGGGGGTCCCCCCATGCCCTTAAGGCTATGGGGGAGTACGCCGCTTTGCCGGCCGGTTCCCTGCTGGTGAGCCTGACCAGTGGCTGGACCTCGCGGATCCACCGGCACGGGCTGCTGGTGGCGGGCGCGGCGGTGCTGTGGGGGCTTTCCGTGGCCGCCGCCGGGATCTGCGGCAACGTCTGGCTCGTCCTGCTGTTCCTGACCCTGGGCGGCGGCTTCGACATGGTCAGCGGGATCTTCCGGGCGGCCATCTGGAACCAGACGATCCCGGACGAGCTGCGCGGGCGGCTCGCCGGGATCGAGCTGTTGTCGTACTCGGTGGGGCCGCAGCTCGGCCAGGTCCGGTCGGGTGGCTTCGCCGCCTGGTGGGGCGTGCGGGCCTCGGTCTGGTCCGGCGGGGCGCTGTGCGCGGGCGCGGTGGGGCTGCTGGTGCTGTGCCTGCCGGGGCTGATGACGTACGACGCGCGGACGAACGAGCACGCGGTGCGGCTGCGCGCACAGCGCGCGAGCGCGCCCGGCGGCGAGCCGGAGCCGACCCGGACGGGCTGAGCCGGGCGAGCCGGTGCGGGACGGGCGGGCCGGGACGCCACGGGCCGGTCAGTCGTCGTCGGTGGACCGGCCCGCCGCGTCGTGCCAGCGCGGGTCGGTCTCCCACTCCAGGTTGCGCTCGCGGGCGGTCGCCATCGCGTGCTCGGCCTCCGTACGGGTCGCGTACGGCCCGAAGCGGTCCTTGGCCGGGCACTCCGGACCCTCTTCGACCTTCTTGTGTTCGAGGCAGTAGTACCACTCGCCCGGCTTTCCGACCGTGCGCTTCTTGAACAGGGCCATGACCGGCTCCTTTCGCCAGGGACATGGTCCCCCATGCCCGCTGGTTAGACTCGCTGGCATGTCTGGCCAGTCGCTGCTCGTACCAGGGGAGCTGTCTCCCACCCGTTCGGTACCCGGAAACATCCGCCGGCCCGCGTACGTCGGCAAGCCCGCGCCGACGCCGTACACCGGGCCGGAGGTGCAGACCCCCGAGACCGTCGAGGCGATGCGGGTCGCGGGGCGGATCGCCGCTCGGGCGATGGCGGAGGCCGCGAAGCTCATCGCGCCCGGGGTGACCACGGACGAGCTGGACGCGGTGGCGCACGCGTACATGTGCGACCACGGCGCCTACCCGTCCACGCTCGGTTACCGCGGCTTCCCCAAGTCGCTGTGCACCAGCGTCAACGAGGTGATCTGCCACGGCATCCCGGACTCGACGGCGCTGCGCGACGGGGACATCGTCAACCTGGACGTGACGGCGTACTTCGGCGGGGTGCACGGCGACAACAACGCGACGTACCTGGTCGGCGACGTCGACGAGGAGTCGCGGCTGCTGGTGGAGCGGACCCGGGAGGCGCTCGACCGGGCGATCAAGGCAGTCCGGCCGGGGCGGCAGATCAATGTCATCGGCCGGGTCATCGAGTCGTACGCGCGGCGCTTCGGTTACGGCGTGGTCCGTGACTTCACCGGCCACGGCATCAACTCGTCCTTCCACTCGGGGCTGATCATCCCGCACTACGACAGTCCGCAGGCGACGACGGTCATGCGGCCGGGGATGACGTTCACCATCGAGCCGATGCTGACGCTGGGCACGCACGAGTACGACATGTGGGACGACGGCTGGACGGTGGTCACGAAGGACCGCAGGCGGACCGCGCAGTTCGAGCACACGCTGGTGGTGACGGACACCGGGGCGGAGATCCTGACCCTGCCGTGAGGGCCGCCCGCGGCGGCCGGGCCCGCTCTCCCCGGACTGGGGAGGGCGGGCTTTCTCTTGTAGTGTTTTACCGACATCATGTCGGCAAAACACTTGACTTAGGTAAGGCTTACCTCAGAGAGTGGGGTGCATGGGCATGGAGTCCTTCTCGGCACTCATCCGCACCGCGTCCCACGAGCAGCACCGGGCGGCGGAGGCATCGACGTTCCTGGGCGACCTGCTCGGCGGCGGCCTCGGCGTGGCCGCCTTCGCGCGGTACACGGAGCAGCTGTGGTTCCTGTACGAGGCGCTGGAGGCCGGTGCCGGACGGCTGGCGTCGGATCCGGTGGCCGGCCCCTTCGTCCGGCCGGAGCTGTTCCGGCTGGCCTCACTGGAGCGGGACCTCAAGCACCTGCGCGGCCCCGAGTGGCGGTCGACGCTGACCGCGCTGCCGGCGACGCGGGCGTACGCGGACCGGGTGCGGGAGTGCGCGGCGCGCTGGCCCGGCGGGTACGTCGCCCACCACTACACCCGCTACCTCGGCGACCTCTCCGGCGGGCAGCTCATCCGGGACAGGGCGGAGCGGACCTGGGGGTTCGCGAAGCGGGGCGACGGGGTCCGGTTCTATGTGTTCGAGCGGATCCCCAACCCCGCGGCGTTCAAGCGGGGTTACCGGGAGACGCTGGACGCGCTGGCCGTGGACGACCTGGAGCGGCAGCGGATCGTGGCCGAGTGCAAGGCGGCGTTCGCCCTGAACGCCGCGGTGTTCGGCGCCCTGGGCGAGGAGTTCCCGCTGAGCGCCTGACCTCCGCCGCGGCGGAGTGCCGGCCGTCAGCGTTCCAGCAGCACGCGTCCGCCGATCTCCACCCACCCGTGGGGCTGCGGCGCGGTCAGGATCTGGGAGCCCGCGCCCTGGGAGATGTTGAGCGCGCGGCCCAGCCGTTCGGTGAGGAGCAGCGCCGCCGTGCCGGTCGCCTCGTCCTCGTCGACGCCCCAGGCGCGGGCGCGGACGCGGCCGGCCGCCTCGTCGGCCCAGGCCCAGGCGTAGGTCCTCGCCGAAGGCGCCTCGGGTGCCCGCGCCCCCGGCGGTGGGACCGGCAGCGCGTCGACCTCGGCCGCCGTGGCGTACTGGCGCAGGGTGTGCGGCGGCGCCCACTCCGCCCGCGCCTCGATCCAGCTGAACTCGCCGTCGAGCCGGGCCCCCACCACCCCGGCGGGCGTGACCAGTTCGGGCACGTCCAGCAGCCAGGCCGCACCGACGCAGGGGTGACCGGCGAAGGGCAGGCGCAGGGTGGGCGCGTAGAGGTCGACCGCTCCGCGCTCGGGGTCGTCCACGAACACGGTCGCGCCGAAGCCGAGTTGCGCGGCCAGTGCCTGCCGGTCGGCGCGGCCGGGCTGCACCGAGCCGTCGCGGACGACGCCGACCTCCTGGCCGTAACCGCCGTTCGGCCCGCAGAAGACGCGGAGTACGTCGTACTCGGTCCCGGGGGAAGCCGGGGAAGCAACGGGGGAAGTCGCGGGGGTGGTCGCGGAGGTGGTCGCGGAGGTGGTCCCGGGGGAAGTCACGGGGGAATTGAAGCATCGCGGGCGGGCGGGTCCGCCCCGGTCGCGCCCGCCGCCCGCCACGGCCCCGCCCCGGCCGTGGACGCCGACCGCCCACGGATCCGGCTCCGCGGCGCCCCACCCGCACCGCTTCCCCCCACTTGACTTCCTCTTTGCCATTCCTTGGGATCCACTTTGAGTCGGTGAGATCAAGCCGTGTCTGTGATGTTTCCGTGAGAGCCGAATCACCACCCGGCCGGGTATGAGTGAGGTAAGGCTCAGGTAAGTTAGGTCAGCCTCACCACACCGCTTCCCGCTTGGAGCCCGCATGCGTGCCGTCCGCCTCACCGTCACCGCTGCCACAGCCGTGGCCGCCCTGACCGCCCTCACGGCCTGCACCGCAAAGAGCGACGCGAAGGACGGCGACGCGATCCAGGTGACCGCCGCCGACTCCACCTGCGACACCTCGGCCACGTCGGTTCCGGCCGGGCAGGTCACCCTGAAGATCGAGAACAAGGGCTCCAAGGCCACCGAGGTCGAGATCCTCTTCCCGGACGACCGGATCGTCTCCGAGAAGGAGAACATCGGGCCGGGCACCAAGTACACGCTGACCGCCGAGGTGAAGGCGGGCTCGTACGAGATCGCCTGCCGGCCCGGCATGAAGGGCCACGGCGTCCGGCAGAAGCTCACGGTGACCGGCGCAGGCGCGAGTGCCGAGCGGGACCCCGCGCTGGACAAGGCCGTCGCGGAGTACCGCCAGTACGCCCAGGACCAGGCCGACGAGACGCTGCCGCGGGTCAGGACCTTCACACAGGCGGTCAAGGCCGGCGACCTCGCGGCCGCCAAGGACGCCTACGCGCTCTCCCGCCTCGGCTGGGAGCGCACGGAGCCGGTAGCCGAGTCCTTCGGCACCATCGACCCCAAGGTCGACGTCCGCGAGGACGGCCTTGAGGAGGGCCAGAAGTGGACCGGCTGGCACCGGCTGGAGAAGGCCCTCTGGCAGGACAAGAAGATCGGCGCCGAGGAGAAGGCACTCGCCGACCAGTTGGTGACCGATCTGACGGTCTGGCAGAAGCGGGTCGGCACCGCCGAGATCACCCCGACCTCCATGGCCAACGGCGCCAAGGAACTCCTCGACGAGGTGGCCACCGGCAAGGTCACCGGCGAGGAGGACCGCTACGCGCACACCGACCTCGTCGACTTCAAGGGCAACGTGGAGGGCGCGCAGAAGGCGTACGAGTTGCTCAAGCCGGTCGCCGCGAAGAACGACGCGGCGCTGACCGGGGAGCTGGACAAGCAGTTCGCGGCGCTCGGCACGCTGCTCGACAAGTACCGCGCGGACAAGACCTCGTACGACTTCGTCTCCTACGACAAGGTCACCGAGGAGCAGCGCAAGGAGCTGTCGGACGCGGTGAACGCGCTCGCCGAGCCGCTGTCCAAGCTCGCCGCCGCGGTCGTGAAGTAGGGGTGCGGGCATGACCGAGACCGGGCGGGCCGACGCTCCCGCACACTCCGAGGGCCGGCCCGACGGCGGCCCCACGCACGCCGAGGGCCGGCCGGGCGGCAGCCCCTCGCGGCGCGCGCTGATCGGCTGGGGCGGTGCCGGGCTCGCCCTCGGCGCCGCCGCGGCCGGTGGCGCGGTCGCGGCGGCCCGTACCGGCGAGGACACGGACCCCGCCGCCGACGCGGGCACCGCGGTCGGCTTCCACGGCGCCCACCAGGCGGGCATCGCCACGCCAGTGCAGGACCGGCTGCACTTCGCCGCGTTCGACGTGAAGACCGACGACCGGGCCGCGTTGGTCCAGCTCCTCAAGGACTGGACGGCCGCCGCCCGCCGGATGACCGAGGGCAAGGCGATCGGCGAGGGCGCGTACGGCGGGCCGGCCGAGGCGCCGCCGGACGACACCGGAGAGGCGCTGGGCCTGAAACCGTCCCGGCTGACGCTGACCGTCGGCTTCGGGCCGTCCTTCTTCGAACGGTTCGGGCTGGCCGGCCGGCGGCCCGCGGCCCTCGTCGACCTGCCGAAGTTCCCCGGCGACAACCTCGACGCGGCCCGTACCGGCGGCGACCTGTGCGTCCAGGCGTGCGCCGACGATCCGCAGGTCGCCGTGCACGCCATCCGCAACCTGGCCCGCATCGGCTTCGGCAAGGTCGCCGTGCGCTGGTCCCAGCTCGGTTTCGGCAAGACGTCGTCGACGACTCCGGGCGCCCAGACCCCGCGCAACCTCTTCGGGTTCAAGGACGGCACCCGCAACATCGCGGGCACCGAGACGGACCGCCTCGACCGGTTCGTCTGGGTCGGGGACGGCGACGGGCCGGCGTGGATGACCGGCGGGTCGTACCTCGTCGCCCGGCGCATCCGCATGAACATCGAGATCTGGGACCGCACGGCCTTGCAGGAACAGGAGGACGTCTTCGGCCGGGACAAGGGCGAGGGCGCGCCGGTCGGCAAGCCGAAGGAGCACGACGAGCCGTTCCTGAAGGCGATGAAGCCCACCGCGCACGTCCGGCTGGCCCACCCCGACTCCAACGACGGGATCACCGTCCTGCGCCGGGGCTACTCCTTCACGGACGGCACGGACGGGCTCGGCCGGCTGGACGCGGGCCTGTTCTTCCTCGCGTACCAGCGCGATCCCCGTACGGGGTTCATTCCGCTCCAGCGCCGACTGGCGGCGTCGGACGCACTCAACGAGTACATCCAGCACGTGGGTTCGGCCGTGTTCGCGATCCCGCCCGGCGTCCGGGACGCGGACGACTGGTGGGGCCGGACGCTGCTGACCGAGGAGGCGTAGCCCGTGTTCTCCAACTATCTGATCGGTCTGCGGGAGGGGCTGGAGGCCAGCCTCGTCGTCTGCATCCTGATCGCCTATCTGGTCAAGACCGGCCGCCGGGACGCGCTGAAGCCGATCTGGACCGGCATCGGCATCGCGGTCGCCATCGCCATGGGCTTCGGCTGCGCGCTCGAATTCGGCTCGCAGGAGCTGACGTTCGAGGCGCAGGAGGCGCTCGGCGGTTCGCTGTCGGTCGTCGCGGTGGGCCTGGTGACCTGGATGGTCTTCTGGATGCGGCGCACCGCCCGGAACCTGAGGTCCGAACTGCACGGCCGGCTGGACACGGCGCTGGCCGTGGGCACCGGCGCGCTGGTCGCCACGGCTTTCCTCGCGGTGGGCCGCGAGGGCCTGGAGACCGCGCTGTTCGTGTGGGCGTCGGTGCACGCGGCGAGCGACGGCACCCCGCGCCCGCTGATCGGCGTCGCCCTGGGCCTGGCCACCGCGGTCCTGCTGGGCTGGCTGTTCTACCGGGGCGCCCTGAAGATCAACCTGGCCCGGTTCTTCACCTGGACCGGCGGCATGCTCGTGGTGGTCGCGGCGGGCGTGCTCGCGTACGGCGTCCACGACCTCCAGGAGGCCAACTGGGTCCCGGGCATCGGGAACCTGGCCTTCGACATCAGCGACACGATCCCGCCGGACAGCTGGTACGGCACGCTGCTCAAGGGCGTCCTCAACTTCCAGCCCGACCCGACCGTCGTGCAGGTCACGGTGTGGCTGGTGTACCTGGTCCCGACGCTCGCCCTGTTCTTCGCGCCGTCCGGCCTCCGTGCCCGGGGGAGCCGCGCGCAGCCCGCTTCGACGACGGTGCGCGACAAGGTCTGACGGCGCGGGACGCCGACGCGACCCCGGCTTCCGGCAGGCGTCCCGACGGGCGAGAACCCGGCTCCCGACGGGCGGGGAACCCGAGCGACGGCGGGCCGGGAACCCGAGAGATGGCAGGCCGGGAACCCGAGCGACGGCGGGCCCGGAACCCGAGCGACGGCGGGCCCGGAACCCGAGCGACGGCAGGCCCGGAACCCGAGCGACGGCAGGCCCGGAACCCGAGCGACGGCGGGCCCGGAACCCGAGCGGCGACATGCCGGGTGTCCGAGCTGGTCCTCAGCCCGGTCCTCGGCCCGGATTCCCGGCCCGGGTCCCCGGCCCGCGAACGAGCCCGTACACCCGGCTGTGCCGCGGCCGTCGGCTCCGAGGTCACGGTGCGGGCGCGGCGACGGCACCCGGCACCCGGCCGCCTTCCGGTCCCGGTAGGGTTCGGCTCCGGGAAGGGGAAGGTGACGGCACCTCATGACCAGGAAACGCGGCCCGCGCGGGCTTCGCCGACGTGGCCGGAACGCACTCATAGCGGCCTCGCTGACCGCTCTGTCGCTGACGGCGAGCGGCTGCGTGGTGGTGCACGGCGAACGCGAGGTGCTGCCCGCCACCACCAAGGCGGAGGCGGCGACGGCGCTGGAGGAGTTCACGGCCGCGTACAACGCGGCCGACAAGGCGTTCGACCGCTCCCTGGACGCCGGCCACGTGACCGGCGCGCTCGCCGACATCGACGGGGCCCGGCTCAAGGCCGGGCACATCAACAGCCCGGACGGCAACCCCGCGCACGCGCCGCTGAAGCTGTCGGACGCCAGGTTCACCATCCCGAAGAAGGCGGGCTGGCCCCGCTGGTTCGTCGCGGACACCGCCGCGAACAAGGGCGGCAGCAGCCGCTGGCTGTTCGTCTTCACCCGGAGCGATGTGGGCGAGCCGTTCCAGGTGGCGTATCTGACGCTGGTCGCCCCCGACGACGTGCCCGAGTTCAAGCTGGACGCGGACGGCTGGGCCGAGGCCGTCCCGGCCGGTTCGGCGGACCTGTCGGTCCCGCCCACGGAGCTGAGCGAGAAGTACACGACGTACCTGAAGGGCGGCGGCTCCGGCTTCGCGGACGGTGTGTACACCAGTGGCTGGCGGGCGGCCCGCACCAAGGAGGCCAGCCGTCCGGGCCTGGTCCGGCAGTACATCGACAAGCCGCTGACCGGCGGCGACTACGCGCCGCTCGCGCTGCGCACGGCCGACGGCGGCGCGCTGGTGTTCTTCAGCACCCGGCACTACGAGAAGCAGACCGCCGCCACGGGCACCTCGGTGCCGACCCAGAACGCGGACGTGCAGGCCCTGACGAAGGGCGAGGTCAAGCAGTCGCTGACGCTGGAGTTCGTCTCCAACGAGGCCGTACTCGACCCGAAGCGGGGCTCCGGGAGCGCGAAGGTCGAGGTGGTGGGCCGGGTCCAGGGGCTGACCTCGGCCCTCGGGGAGTAGGCCCACGGCGCCACCGGACCCCGGCGCCACCGGACCACGTCGGCCGCCGGTCACGACGGCCGCCGGTCACGACGGGTCGGGCGGCGTGGCGGCTCAGCGGCGCAGCGGCCAGGCCGTCGCCGCGTGGTCGTTCTCCTCGCCCGCGTGGCGGGCGCAGGCGTCGGTGAGGGCTTCCAGGAGGCTGAGCGGGTCGGGCAGCGGATGCTCCGGGCCGCGTACCCAGCGCACCCGCTGGTCGTCGTCGCCGGGCAGCCGGGCGGGCGGCACCAGCACGTACGAGCCGCGGCAGTGCCAGCGCAGGCCGGGGTGCTCGTCCATGGTCTCGGGGTGGCAGTCCAGCTCGCACGGCCACCACTCGTCCTCGTCCTCGGGGGTGCCGCGGGTGAGGGTGAAGAACAGCATGCGGCCGTCGTCGCTCTCGGCGACCGGGCCGGTCTCGACGCCGGAGTCGAGCAGCCGCCGCAGCGCGTACCGCCCGGCCGCCAGCGGCACGTCGAGGACGTCGTGCACCATGCCGGTCGCGGTGATGAAGTTGGCCTGCGGCTGGTTGCGCACCCAGCGCTCGATCTGGGCGCGGTCGGTGGTGGACTGCGTCTGCCAGGCGAACGACACCGGGTGCCGGGCGGGGGTGGGACAGCCGACCCGGTCGCAGGAACAGCGGTAGCCGGGGGCGGGGTGCGCGGCGGGCGCGAGGGGCAGTCCGGCTTGGGCGGCGGCCAGCAGCAGTTCCTCACGGCCGCCTTCGCCGGCGGTCTGTGGCGGGCGGCGGCCCCGCAGCCACTGGGAGAGTTTGCCCTGCCGGCCGGTCCGGCCGCCGAACGTCCCGCTCATCTATCGCCTCGCCCTCGCTGGTGTGCGGACAACTCCCCTCATCGTCCCACCATCCCGCGCCGCGGGGGACCGCGGCCCCCGTCCGGGCGGTCCCGGTCAGCGCGGGGCGAGCCCGTTCAGGGCGTAGTCGACCAGGGTGTCGGTGTACGCGTGGGAGATCGGTCCGGTGTGCTGAAGCCAGCGCTGGGCCAGCGGCGACACGAACAGTTCCAGGGCGACGCGCGGGTCCACGTCGGCCCGTACCGCCCCCGCGTCCTGGGCGGAGCGCAGCCGGTCGACGTACAGCTGGAGCTGTGGTTCGAGCAGTTTGGCGACGAATTCGCGGCCCAGTTGCTCGTTGACCACGCCCTCGGCGGCGAGGGCGCGGGAGGGGGCCTCGAACCGGGGGTCGAGCAGTTCGTCGACGGTGGCCCGCAGCACCGCCCTGAGGTCGGCGGCGAGGTCTCCGCTGTCCGGGATGGTGTACGGCGCCTGGCCCAGCTCCCGGGCGGACTGCTCGGCCAGGTCGAGGAATGCCTCAAGGAGTACGTCCGCCTTGGCCGGCCACCACCGGTAGATGGTCTGCTTGCCGACCCCGGCACGGGCGGCGATCGCCTCGACGGTGGTCTTCGGGTACCCGACCTCGGCGACGAGCGCGAGGGCGGCGGCGTAGATCGCGCGGCGCGACCGCTCGCTGCGGCGGGTGGTGTCGGGGACGGGCTTGTTGGGCATGGGGTGAAGCTAGCCCATGGCCTCACGGCCCGGACGGCGGCCAGGGGTCTCCCCAGTCGGCGTCCCTGGCCGCCTTGTACAGCTCGCCGTGGCGTTTGGTGACCGTCGTACGGACCAGCCGCTCACCGCTCTCGCACAGGTCGAGCAGGACCTGTCCCTTGCGGATCTGCGGACGCCGGACCACGCGGGCGGGCGCCGGTCCGGCCGGGCGGCGGGTGGCGGCGACGTAGCTGAACTTCTCGTCCTCGTACGGCAGCGAGCCGCCCTTGACCTGCCGGTGCAGGGAGGAACGGCTGACCCGGGCCGAGAAGTGGCACCAGTCCGTGCCGGGCACGATGGGGCAGGCGGCGCTGTGCGGGCAGGGCGCGGCGACACGGAACCCGGCGCCGATGAGCCGGTCCCGGGCCTCGATGACGCGGGCGTAGCCGTCGGGGGTGCCGGCCTCGATGATCACGACGTTCTGCGCGGCGGCCGCGGCGGCGTCGACGAGGGCGGCGCGGTCGGGCACGGACAGTTCGTTGAGGACGTAGGAGACGGTGACGAGGTCGACGGGGTCGAGGGTGAGGGCCGCGCCGATCCGGGCCCGCAGCCACCGGGCGCCGTGCAGCGCCGGGTCGGCCGCGGCGATCTCCCGGCCGAGGTCGAGCGCGGGCTGGGCCCAGTCCAGCACGGTCACCGGCCGGGTGCCCGCCCAGGTGGCGCCGACCGCCCAGGTCGCGGCGCCGGTGCCGCCGCCGAGGTCGGTGTGGCCGTCCGGCGCCCAGCCGGGCACGGCGTCCGCGAACGCGCCGAGCGCGGCCCGCGCCGCCGCGAAGGTCGCGGGCATCCGGTACGCGGCGTACGCGGCGACGTCGGCGCGGTCCCGCAGGATCGGCGCGTGGGTCGGGGTGGCCCCGCGATAGTGGGCGATCAGCCGCTCCACGGCCGGTCCGGCCTGCGACGGCGGCAGTCCGTCGAGCAGACCGGCGAGCGCGGCCCGGAGCCGTTCGGCGGGACGTACGGGTTGCACGGGCTGCGCGGGCTGTGTCACCCGCCGATTGTACGAACCCGGTCCCGGGGTCCGAGCCGCGTGAGCCCGAAAGGGGCCGGGGGGCCGGAGGCCCGGGGGGCCGCTCCGGCACGGCGGACCGGGAGCCGCTGTCGTACGCGCGTCGTCTCGCGCCACGCGGTGGGGCCTCCGTCGTCCCCGTGACCTGGACGTGGGCCGGGCCGCACGGACCACTCGGCCGCCCGGCCGGACCGCGCCTTCCCCGGTCCCGCGGGGCAGGCGGTCCCCGGCCGGACCGCGCCCGCCCCGCGGGACAGGCGGCCCCCCGCCCCGCGGGGCTCAGTCCGCGGCGGGGATACGGCGTATCGCCCGGCCCAGATGGGTCGCGGCGCGGGCCCGTGGGGTGCTGTCCGGTTCACGCCGGCGCGGGTGCACGGTGTTCGCCAGCAGCACCAGGAAGGTGTCGGTGGCCGGGTCCAGGACCAGTGAGGTCCCCGTGAAGCCGGTGTGCCCGGCCGCGCCGCGCCCCGCCAGCTCCCCCATGAACCACCGCTGGTCGACGGCGAAGCCCAGGCCCGGCGGGGTCAGCAGCAGTTGCGTGAGGTCCGGGCCGAGGATGCGCGCGGGACCGTACTGTCCGCCCGCCAGCAGCGCCCGGCAGAAGACCGCCAGGTCCCGGCCCGTGGAGAACAGTCCCGCGTGGCCCGCGACCCCGCCCAGCGCCCACGCGTTCTCGTCGTGCACCACGCCCCGCAGCATCCCCCGGTCCGCCTTGGCCCAGGGCCGGCGCTGGTCCTCGGTGGCCGCGGCGCCCGGGCAGGGTCCGAAGCGAGTGGCCCGCATCCCCAGCGGCCGGGTGATGCCCTCGTGGACCAGAACGTCCAGGGGGCGCCCGGTGATCCGCTCCAGCAGGAGCTGGAGCAGCAGCATGTTCAGGTCGGAGTAGCGGTACTGCCCGGCCGGTCCCGTCGGTGCCTCCGCGCGCAGCATCGCCAGCCGGGCCGGGTCGTCCGGGCAGTCGTACAGCGGGAGTTCGGGGCGCAGCCCGGAGGTGTGGGTGAGCAGTTGGCGTACCGTGACGCCGTGCCGGGCCACGGCCCGGAACTCCGGCAGTTGGACGCAGACCGGTGCGTCGAGGTCGAGGGTGCCCCGCTCGATCTGCTGCACGACCGCGACGGACGTGAACAGCTTGGTGAGGGAGGCCAGGTCGAAGGGGGTGTCGACGGTCATCGGCACCCGGGCCCCGGGCGGCAGTTCGACACCGCTGTCCGTCCCGGAGTCGTACCCGCTGTAGCGGACCGCCCAGCCCGCCGCCTCCTGTACGGCGATCACCGGCCCGCGTCCGGCGACCACGACGACACCCGCCGCCCAGGGCCGCGCCCCTCGGGTGAGATCGTGCGCCTCCTGGACGAGACGCTGGAGTTCCGCGCGGTCGAGCCCGGCCCGTTCCGGTGTGCCGACACGCAGTCTCGGCGTGTTCAGTCGTCCTCCCCCATGATCGCGGCCGTGCCGGAGCGGACGACGGCCCCCGTGCTCCGCACTCGCGCGTGCGTTCCAGGGAGGGCACGTTCCCATGAAACAGGCCCTGGCACCAGCGCGTTTCCGCCGGTTGGACGACGGCGGTCGGGGTGCCGGTGCGCTGTCCTGCGGCATCGGCGAGCGGTCCCCGGTCCGGGCAACGCTCTCCCCCGCCGGCCGGTGCACGCGGTCCGCGCGGCCGAGCGGCACCTATGCTCTCAGGTCGTACACACTGTCGAGGTACTCATGAGCGAGGCGGGCTCGAATGGCGGAGCGGAGCGTACGGTGGGGCATCCTGGCCACGGGCGGTATCGCGGCCTCGTTCGCGGCCGCCCTGGTGGATCTGCCGGACGCCGAGATCGTGGCGGTGGCCTCGCGGACCGAGGAGTCGGCGCGGGCGTTCGCGGAGCGGTTCGGGATCCCGCGGGCGTACGGCGACTGGGAGTCGCTGGCCCGGGACGAGGACATCGATGTCGTGTATGTCGCCACCCCGCACGCGGCGCACCGGGCGGCGGCCGGCCTGTGCCTGGCGGCCGGGCGGAACGTGCTGTGCGAGAAGGCGTTCACCCTGAACGCGCACGAGGCCGGGGAACTTCTCGCGCTGGCGCGCGAGCACGGGCGCTTCCTGATGGAGGCGATGTGGATGTACTGCAATCCGCTGGTCCGGCGGCTCAAGGCGCTGGTCGACGACGGGGCGATCGGCGACGTGCGCACCGTGCAGGCCGACTTCGGCCTCTCGGGTCCCTTCCCGCCCGCGCACCGGCTGCGTGACCCGGCGCAGGGCGGCGGCGCGCTGCTGGACCTCGGGGTCTACCCGGTCTCGTTCGCCCACCTGCTGCTCGGCGAGCCGACCGGGCTCGACGCCCGCGCGGTCCTGTCCCCCGAGGGCGTCGACCTCCAGACGGGCGCGCTGCTGTCCTGGGACGGCGGGGCGCTGGCCTCGGTGCACTGCTCGATCGTCGGCGGTACGGCGGTGGCGGCGTCGGTGACCGGGTCGCAGGGCCGGATCGACATCCCGGACGGCTTCTTCAACCCGGAGCGGTTCGTGCTGCACCGGGCCGGGCGCGACCCCGAGGAGTTCGTCCTCGACGCGGCCGACGGCCCCCGGAACACGTTGCGGCACGAGGCGGCGGAGGTGATGCGGGCGCTGCGGGCGGGTGAGCGGGAGTCCCCGCTGGTCCCGCTCTCCGGCACGCTCGCCGTGATGCGCACGCTGGACACGATCCGGGAGCGGGTCGGCGTGCGGTATCCGGGGGAGGCCGTCGCCGTCTGAGCCCGCGGCCGTCCGGGACCGCGGCCGTCCGAGCGCATGGCCGTCCGAGCGCATGGCCGTCGGGCAACCCGTGGCCGGGACCGCCGTCCGGCGGACACCGGATTCCGCGGAGCGGATCCGCCGCCTACGCTGCTCAGCCATGACTGACAGGGATCCGAAGATCGCGGTGGTGACCGGCGCCGGGTCCGGCATCGGGCGGGCGGTCGCCGTGGAACTGCTGCGCGCGGGCTGGTCGGTGGTGCTCGCCGGGCGGCGGGCCGAGCGGCTCGCCGGGACGGCGGCGCTGGTGCCGGGGCAGGACTCGCTCACCGTGCGCACGGACGTGTCCCGGCCGGACGACGTGGCCGCGCTGTTCGCGACCACGGTGGACCGCTTCGGGCGGGTCGACCTGCTGTTCAACAACGCGGGCACCTTCGGCCCCGGCGGCGTCCCGGTCGAGGACCTGCCCTACGACGCCTGGCGGCACGTGGTGGACACCAACCTCAACGGGGCGTTCCTGTGCGCGCAGGCGGCGTACCGGCAGATGAAGGGGCAGGACCCCCGTGGCGGCCGGATCATCAACAACGGCTCGATCTCGGCGCACACGCCCCGGCCGCAGTCGGCCGCGTACACCGCGACCAAGCACGCGCTGACCGGCCTGACCAAGTCGCTGTCCCTGGACGGCCGGGCCCACGGCATCGCGGTCGGGCAGATCGACATCGGCAACGCGGCCACCGACATGACGCTCCGGATGGAGACGGGCGCGTTGCAGGCGAACGGGGAAGTGGCCCCGGAACCCGTGATGGACGCCGCCGACGTGGCCCGCACCGTGCGGCACATGGCCGAGCTTCCGCTGGAGGCGAACGTGCAGTTCGCGACGGTGCTGGCGACGGCGATGCCGTACGTGGGCCGGGGCTGAGCGGCCCCGCGCCCCGTCAACTCTGCGCGGGCGAACGGAGTTTGATTCTCCGGCCCATTGCGGCCGGTAGTGGACCTGTGCTCAACTTTCCTCCATCGAAGCTTCACACTTGGGGCAACGCAGTTCCGCGGACCACATCGAGGGGGGAGGGGCGGCAGCCGTTCCACCGGGCCCGGGTGGGGGTGGACCTCGCGCAGGCGCGAGGTGCGCACCGGGGGTGGAACGGCTGCCGCGGACGTCGGCCGCCCGGCACCGCTCGACTCGGTTGCGGTGCCGGGCCCTGGCCCGGGGACGACGCCGGTCGGCTCAGTTGCGGTGCCGGGCCCGAGCCCGGGGACGACGCCGGTCGGCTCCGGTTCCGGTCCCGGGCTCGGAGTTCGCTTCGGCCCCCGCCGCCCCCGCCGCCTGAACCGCGGGCGCGGACGCCGCCGACCTGCGGCGGCGCAGCGCCCAGACGCCCGCGCCGAGCAGCGCGACCGTGCCGGCCGCGCCCTCCAGCAGACGCCAGGACGAGGTGCCCTTCGACGTCGCCGCGGCCGCCGACGCGCCCGCGGCGCCCGCGGCGCCCGGCGCCGGCTGCGGGCTCGCCTTCGCGCCGCCCTCGCTGAGCGGGTCGACCAGCACGCCCACCGGCTGCGCCGCGGCGCCCTTCCCGAAACCCCAGTCGAGGAGTGCCGCCGTCTCCTCGTACACGGCGTTGCTGCCGGCCGCCGGGTGCATCACGGTGACCAGCAGGGTGCGCCCGTCCCGGGTCGCGGCGCCCGTGAAGGTGTTGCCGGCGTTGCTGGTGTAGCCGTTCTTCACCCCGATCAGACCCTCGTACCGGTCCAGACCCCACGCGCCCGTGAGCAGTCGGTCGGTGTTCTGGATCTGGAACGTCTCCTTGCCGCCCGCCGGGAAGTCGGCGGTCCGGGTGGCGCAGTAGCCGCGGAAGTCGGCGTCCTTCAGCCCGTGCCGGGCGAAGACCGTCAGATCGTACGCCGACGACAGCTGCCCCTCGTGGTCGAAGCCGTCGGGGCTGACCACCCGGGTGTCCAGGGCTTGCAGGTCCCGCGCCTTGGCCTGCATCTCGGCGACCGTCTTGGCCACCCCGCCGTTCATGTGGGCCAGCACGTGCACCGCGTCGTTGCCCGAGCGCAGGAACACGCCCTGCCACAGTTCCTCGACGGTGTAGGTGATCCCTGGCTTGATCCCGACGAGGCTGGAACCGGACGGGATCCCGGCCAGGTCCTCGTCGGTCACCTTGTGCCTGTCGGTGCGGTCGAACTTGCCCAGCACGGTGTCCGCGAACAGCATCTTCAGCGTGGACGCCGGCGCCAGCCGCCGGTGTGCGTCGTGCGCGGCGAGCACCTCCCCGCTCTCACGGTCGGCGATCAGCCATGAACGTGCCGTGAGCTTCGCGGGCAGTCCAGAGGCCCCGCGGACCTGCACCCCGGAGCGGGCCAGCAGCTCACCGCCGATCACGGCCGGACTCGCGGCGGTCGCGGGGGCGGCGGCGGACAGGGGAAGGGCGGCGGCCGTGAGGCCGAGGGCGGCACGCCGCGTGAGCCGGGAACTTTCGCGCATCCCAGGGACCGTACACGCAGTCCACGGGGCGTCCGCGGCCGAGGAGCCGCATCGAGCCAGGAATTTGCTGTTTTATGAAAATCCCAGTCCGGCACCGTGCTTTCTCAGCCCTCACACATCCTCCGCCCAGGGAGGCTCCTCCCTGGGTTCGGCCGCGGGCACGGCGGCGGCACGGGGCCGGTCGCAGGCACGGGCAGCGGCACAGGGGGGTCGGCCGCAGGCGCGGCGGCGGCTCGGCGGGCGGCCACGGACACGACAGCCGGTCGGCGGTCGGCGGGCGGGCACGGACACGGCAGCCGGTCGGCGGGCGACAGTCGGCGGTCGGCCACGGACACGGGGTGGCCGCAGGCGCGGCGGCGCTCCGTCACGGCCCGGCCGGGACGCGGTGACCCGGCCGGGACGCTCACCTGCCGAGGATCCGGTCGACCTCGGCCAGTTGCCCGGCGGTGAGCGGCCCCTTCACGATGGCGCCGGCGTTCTCCTCCGCCTGGGCGACCGTCCGGAAACCGGGGATCGGCACGGTGCGCGGGCTGCGCGCCCACAGCCAGGCGAGGGCACCCTGGGCGGGCGTACGGCCGTCGCTGGTGAGGACGGAGCGCAGCGCGTCCACGCGGGCGAGCCACCGCGGGTCGGCGCCTGAGCCGTCGCCGAAGCCCGGCAGCCAGGCGGGCGGCCTGCTGCGGATGTCCCCGGCGGCCGGCGGTCCGTGCCGCTTCCCGGTCAGCAGCCCCATGGCCAGCGGGCTGCGGTTGACGCTCGCCAGGTCCGACTCCGCGCACAGCGTCAGGAGTGCGGGTGCGTCGTGGAAGACATTGAGCGTGTGCTGGACGGCCGTGCAGTGCGGGCCCTGGGCGAAGAGGGCGGCGCGGGCCGGGTCGTCGGTGCTCCAGGCGTAGGCGCGGACGAGTCCCTGGGCCACGAACTCCTCGCACAGGTCCCGCAGTTCGGCCGCCCGGCCCGGGTCGGCGTCGGACAGGTGCAGTTGGTAGAGGTCGACGTGGTCGGTGCCGAGGCGGCGCAGTGAGGCGGTGAGCGCGCGGCGGGCGTGCGCCGGGGAGTCGTCGCTGCCGGTGAGGGTGCGGGTGCGTTCGTCGAAGACATTCCCCCACTTGGTGGCGATGACGACGTCGTCCCTGCGGTTGCCGAGCGCACGGCCGAGTGTCCGCTCGCTGTGCCCGGCCCCGTAGACATCGGCGGTGTCGAAGAAGGTGACGCCGAGATCGAGGGCGCGCCGGATCGCCCGAACGGACTCGTCGTCGTCGACCTTGCCCCAGCCGAGCGGCTGCCCCGCGGCGTCGGTCCACTCGCCGCCGATCGCCCAGCAGCCGAAGCCGAGGGCGCTCACCTCGATGCCGCTGCGCCCCAGTGTCCTGGTGAGGGTCCCCGGTGCCCTCGTGGTGCCCGACGTTCCCGACGCCCTCGTGGTGCCCGACGCCGTTGTGGTCCCCGACGTCCTCGTGGTTCCCGTGGTCTCCATGCCGGACGACGCTAGGAGTTGGAGCGCACCCGAGCACAAGCCCTCGCGCCGCCTACGTCATGCCTGTCCCGTCTCGAAGCGGGAGATCCTGCCGTTCTCGACGGTGAAGGACCACCTGGTCCGCATCTCGCCCCACGCGTCGTTGCGGTACCGGGTGACGAGGGAGCGGCCGCCCCGGCACTCCTTGTCGATCTCCATGTGGCCGTTGGAGGAGAAGATCTCCCGGTCGGTCCACTCGTCGAGGTCCCGGTCGGCGCCGTCGTCGGACATGGTGGCGTCCGGGGCGAGGATGTCCATGAAGGCCCGGCGGTCATGGGCGTTGACGGCGGTGACGAAGGCGCGGACCGCCGGATCGCTGAGTTTCGATGTCTGGATCGCCATGCGAGCCACATTCACATCGCTCCCCGGGCCCCGCCACCCGAACGGCCGCCCGGACGGGCTGTCCGACGCCCGCGAATGCGACGGTGGACACCGGGGCAGGAGCCCTGTCCCGGCCGTCGACCTGTCCGCACCGGGGAGTCACCGTGACCTGTTTCGACCGACGTGATCTGGGCCTGCTGCTGCTCCGACTGGGTACCGGCGGCGTGCTGGCCGCGCACGGGACGCAGAAGCTGTTCGGCTGGTTCGGCGGGCCGGGCATCGCGGGCACCGGCCAGGCCATGGAGTCCATGGGCTACGCACCGGGCCGGGCGAGCGCGACGGCGGCGGGCCTCGCGGAGGCGGGCGGCGGTGCGCTGCTGGCGCTCGGCCTGGCCACGCCGGCCGCGGGCGCGGCGGCGGCCGGCGCGATGGCGGGGGCGTCGGCGGTCCACGCGCCCAACGGCTTCTTCGCCCAGGAGGGCGGCTACGAGTTCGCGGCGAGCCTGGGCCTGGCCTCGGCCGGCCTCGCCGTCGCGGGCCCCGGCCGGCTCTCCCTCGACCGCGCCTTCGGTGACGTCTTCAACCGCGGCTGGATGGTCCCGGTGGCGCTCGGGGTGACCGCGGCGGTCACGGCGGCGGTGGTGGGTGCCCGGAACTGCCGGGTGCGGCGGACGGCGGAGGAGGCGGCGGGAGAACAGGAGGCCCTGTTCGAGCAGTAGCCGCCGGCCGTGGCAGGCTGCGGTGCATGACCGATCGGGACACCTCCGCACCCGCGTCCGCGGACCTCTGGACCGCCATCGACGGGCTGTGGGCCTGGCTGGACGCGCACGGCCCGCACGACGGCCCGCACGACGGCTCGCAGACCCTCCTGCTGCGCCTGCTGAAACTGTCGGAGGAGGTCGGCGAGGTCGCCCAGGCGGTGATCGGCGCGACCGGGCAGAACCCGCGCAAGGGCGTCACCCACACCTGGGAGGACGTACAGGCCGAACTCTGCGATGTCGTCATCACCGCCCTGGTCGCCCTGCGCACCCTGACCCCGGACGCCCGCGAGGAGTTCACCCGCCACCTCGCCCGGGTCACCGAACGTTCGCTCGGCCCGGCGCAGGCGGCCCCCGCCGACACCCGGGCCGCCCCCGCCCCGCGGCGGCCGGACGCGTAGTCCCGGGCCGCCGCGGGCGACGGGGGGCCGCCGCCCGTTGGTACGTCTCGTGCGAGCCGCCCCCGGGCACGGTCGTACGATCGTGCCGGCCACCCGTTCAGGCACGGCGACCGGCAGCCGGAACGATCGCGGCGCGCGAGTGGCGCGTCCGGGCGAAAATGCTGTGCGCCGGCGCGAAAGACCCGGTCGATGTCGCACAGCGTGGACCGGGGCGTCGGTCCTGGGAGTGATGGTCCCGGGAGTGTCCCGGGGTGGTGGTCCCGGGGGGCCGGGGGCGCCGTCGGCGGGTGCGCGTCGGTTCGCGGAGGGCGAAGCGGACAGCCCGTCCAGCGGGGCGGGCTGTCGCGGCGTCCGGGCTACGCCTGGTGGGCCGGCCCGTGGGCGGCGGCCAGCTTGATCAGCTCCACCACGGTTTCCGGCCGGGAGACGTAGACGGCGTGGCTGCCGGCGGTCTCACGCACCTTCGCTCCGGCCCGCCCGGCCATCGTGCGCTGGGCCGGCGGCGGGATCATCCGGTCGTCGGTCGCGACGAGGTACCAGCTCGGCCTGGCCCGCCAGGCGGGCTCCGTGACCGCCCCTTCGAGTGCCGCCACACCCCAGGGGACCTGCGAGTCGGCCATGAACCGTGCGTCCTCGGGCGGCACGTCGGCCGCGAAGGACGCCGGGAACTTCTCCCGGTCCAGGAACAGGAAACCGTCCTGGGGCGGCAGGATCGGCGGGACCGGCGCGCCCGGGGCCGGGTGGGCTATCAGACTGGCCACGGACTCGCCCTTGTCCGGCGCGAAGGCCGTGACGTAGACGAGCCCGGCCACCGCCCGGTGCCGACCGGCCTCGGTGATCACGGCTCCCCCGTAGGAGTGGCCGACCAGCACGGCCGGCCCGTCCTGGGCGTCGAGGACCCGGTGGGTGACCTCCACGTCGCCTTCGAGGGAGTGGGTCGGGTTCTGTACGACGCTGACCTTGAAGCCGTCGCGGGTGAGCAGCCGGTACACCCCCTGCCAGCCGGAACCGTCGACGAACCCGCCGTGCACGAGAACGACGTTCTTCACGGTACTCATGTGATTGCTCCTTGTTTGTCGGGTTTGCCGGAAATCTTCCGGGGACCGGGCTAGTTCGCGCCGTTCCCCCGGGCTTCATTCAAATGGCCTGGTTGTCAGGGGTGTTCAGGCGCTGTGGTGCAGGCGGGGGGGGTGTTCGGGGTCCGGGCCGCGGGCGGCACGGGCGAGGCCGGGTGGTCACGCCGTGCCGCCGGCCGTGCCCGTCACGAAGGGGACGACCGCCCGCGCGAAGGCTTCCGGTTCCTCGATGTGGGCGAAGTGCCCGCTGTTCTCCAGGATCAGCAGGTCGGATCCGGGGATCAGCCGGTGCAGTTCCTCCCCCCAGCGCACCCCGCAGATGAAGTCGTACCGGCCGACGACGACGAGGGTCGGCAGGGTGAGTGCGCCCAGGTCCGCACGGTCGTCGACGGCCTTCGGGGAAAGGTTCTCGTCCAGCCCGGAGACGTACGTGCCCCGGAGGCCGGCCCGCAGCGGGCCGAACTCTTCCTGCCGCTCCCAGTAGTCGGCGAAGTACACGGGGAACAGCGCCTTGAGGACGGCCGTCATCCGCGCGTCGTCGGAGATGCCGGGAAGGGCTTGGAAAGTCGCCAGGATCTCGGGGAGTTCGGGATTGCTCCCGTGTCGCGCGGCGAACGACTCCAGTTGGCGCACGGTCTCGGCGTCGTGTTCGGCACCGGTGACCGGCGCGCTGTCGTAGAGGACCATCCCGGCCAACTGCTCGGGGCGGTGCAGTGCGTGGTATTGGGCGACGAAGCCGCCGTGCGAGTGACCCATCAGATGCACCTTCGCGACGCCCAGGTGCTCGATCAGCGCACCGAGGTACCGGCTGTAGCGGGCCCGGGTGTAGCCGTGCGGGTGGGAGGCGAGCCGGCCGGAGTCACCGCTGCCGATCGGCTCCGGGTAGACCATGGTCAGGTGCCGCTCCAGTGCGGGCATCCGCAGGTACTCCCAGAAGATGCCCGGTCCGCCGGGGTGCGCGACGCACACCGGTCCGGTGCCGTGCACGTGATACCGCTGTTCGACTCCGTCGATCTCGACGGTGTGCGTACCGACGGCCGGTGGACGGGCCGGCGAGGGGGAGGCGCCCGGTGCGGGGGCGGGCGGGGTCGGCGAGATGACCATGGGATCTCCGTATCCACAGGTGTGCGAAACACCGACAGGACGCGGGCGTCACGACGAAGTTCGACGCGGATCGTGTGAGGGCGGTCACACCGGAAGGAGTGGGCTGGTGGCCCGGTAGGGCTTGGGGTGGAACAGGCGCAACCGGTGCACGCGGCCGGCGGGGTCCAGGGTCATCAGCCAGGCCACCGCGGGCGGACAGTGCTCGGGCCGGTCGGCGGGGTTGCTGATGTCCATCTCCCAGACCACCAGCGACCGGCCGGCGACGGCGTGCACGAGCCGCTGGCGCACCCCGGCCTCGACGTCGCTGTCCATGGATCGCACCAGCAGGCCGTGGCCGCCCACCGGGTCGTTCCCCCGTACCAGGGCGACCTCGGGGGACCAGCGCTCGGCGAGCAGGGTGCCGAAGGTTCCGCGTTCGGCGGCGGCCAGCGTCTCGTGCGCCTCGGCCCGGGTGGCCCGGGTGCGCTTCGCGGTGTCGCCGTGCGGGGCGTCCGCCGTGGCGGCGAGGGCCGTGGCGAGCTTGGCCCGCCCCTGGCTGAGCCGGCTGCGGACGGTGCCGACCGGTACCCCGCAGACCTCGGCTATCTGCTCGTAGGACGTGACGATGGTGCTGAAGTGGCGCAGCACCAGTGGCAGGCGCAGGGCGGGGGTCAGTTCCTCGATGGCCTCCCAGATCCAGTCGCGCATCGTGTGCCGCTCCAGCAGCCGCTCCGGACCGGCGTCCGTGGCGGGCAGGTCCAGCGCGTCGAGCGGCCGGACGGCGAGGGAGGCGGAGCCGCGCAGCAGGGAGCGGGCGGCGTTGCGCACGATCATCCGCAGCCAGGCGCCGACCGCGCCGGGCTCCCGGACGTCGCCCACGCGCCGCAGCGCGGTCACGGCCGCGTCCTGGACCACGTCGTCGACGTCGGGTCCCGGTCCCAGGATGCTCAGCGCCACCGCGCGCATGCCCGCCCTGTGCCGCTCCAGCAGCAGTCCCAGGGCCGTGACGTCACCCGCCTGTGCGGCGCGGGTGAGCGCCGCGTCCTCGATGCGTGCGGCCTCGTCCGGATTCCGGCTCATGGGATGTGCCCCTCCCAGCGTCTCGCGTCGTGCCCGGTGACCGTACTGTGCGCGGCCCGCGGACGCCACGGCCGCCCCGGACGGACGACCGGTCGGACGGACAACCGGCCCGGACGGGCGGGCGACGACGGAGGCGACCGCCGTCCCGGACCCGGCCGGTCCGACCCAGGACGTCGGTGCCCGGGGGCCGCCCGGCCGCGACCCGTTGACCCCGACGGGCGGCCCGCTGCCCCCGGCCCGCGCCCGGCTGCCCCCGACCGGCGCACGGCCCGGCCGTGTCGAGCGGGCATCGGCGGGCGACAGGCGTCCGCGGCGCGGGGTCGGCCGGACGCCGGGACTGCTCCATTCGCGTACGAGTGTCACGCGAACGGCCGTATGTCGGCCGCTCGGCGTATCAGCCCTGTCTCCGTTCCACCAGGATGCCCGGTGACAGACGACGTCGCGGAGCGGGCGCGGATCCCGTGCCAGGAGCACAGAGCCTTGAGCATTCTGAACCAACCGAGCGGACCGGTCAGCGTCTACGGCAGTGAACTGCCGGTCCGGCGCAGCAGCCCCGGCAGCGTCGTGGTGAAGTGGCTGACGACCACCGACCACAAGACGATCGGCACGCTGTATCTGCTGACGTCGTTCGCGTTCTTCCTGTCCGCCGGTGTGATGGCGCTGGTGATGCGCGCCGAACTGGCAAGGCCGGGACTACAGATCGTCTCCAAGGAGCAGTTCAACCAGGCGTTCACCATGCACGGCACGATCATGCTGCTGCTGTTCGCGACGCCGCTGTTCGCCGGTTTCGCGAACTGGATCATGCCGTTGCAGATCGGCGCGCCGGACGTGGCCTTCCCCCGGCTGAACGCGTTCGCCTACTGGCTCTACCTGTTCGGCGGGCTGATCGCGGTCGCCGGCTTCCTCACCCCGCAGGGCGCGGCGGACTTCGGTTGGTTCGCGTACTCCCCGCTCTCGGACGTGATCCGCTCACCGAGCGTCGGCGCCGACCTGTGGATCATGGGTCTGGCGCTGTCCGGTTTCGGCACCATCCTCGGCTCGGTCAACTTCATCACCACCATCGTCTGCATGCGCGCCCCCGGCATGACCATGTTCCGCATGCCGATCTTCTGCTGGAACGTGCTGCTGACCGCCTTCCTGGTGCTGCTCGCCTTCCCGGTCCTGGCGGGCGCGCTGCTGGTGCTGGAGGCCGACCGCAAGTTCGGCGCCCACGTCTTCGAGGCGGCCAACGGCGGGCCACTGCTGTGGCAGCACCTCTTCTGGTTCTTCGGCCACCCCGAGGTGTACATCATCGCGCTGCCGTTCTTCGGCGTCATCTCCGAGATCATCCCGGTCTTCGCCCGCAAGCCGATGTTCGGGTACATGGGTCTGATCGGCGCGACCATCGCGATCGCCGGGCTGTCGCTGACCGTGTGGGCGCACCACATGTACGTCACCGGCGCCGTGCTGCTGCCGTTCTTCTCCTTCATGAGCTTCCTGATCTCGGTGCCGACCGGGGTGAAGTTCTTCAACTGGATCGGCACCATGTGGAAGGGCTCGCTCTCCTTCGAGACGCCCATGCTCTGGTCGGCGGGCTTTCTCGTGACCTTCCTGTTCGGCGGTCTGACCGGGGTCATCCTCGCGTCGCCGCCGATGGACTTCCACGTCTCCGACTCGTACTTCGTGGTGGCCCACTTCCACTACGTGGTCTTCGGCACCGTGGTCTTCGCGATGTTCGCCGGATTCCACTTCTGGTGGCCGAAGTTCACCGGCAAGATGCTGGACGAACGCCTCGGCAAGATCACCTTCTGGACGCTGTTCGTCGGCTTCCACGGGACCTTCCTGGTCCAGCACTGGCTGGGCGCCGGGGGCATGCCGCGCCGGTACGCCGACTATCTGGCGACCGACGGCTTCACCGCACTGAACACCGTCTCGACGATCGGTTCGTTCCTGCTCGGTCTGTCGATGCTGCCGTTCCTCTACAACGTGTGGCACACGTCCAGGTACGGCAGGCAGGTCGGCACGGACGACCCGTGGGGCTACGGCCGTTCGCTGGAGTGGGCCACCTCCTGCCCGCCGCCGCGGCACAACTTCCTCACCCTGCCGCGGATCCGCAGCGAGTCCCCGGCGTTCGACCTGCACCACCCCGAGATCGCGACGGACGAGGCGCGGATGCACGGCGTGCTGTGACCGATTGAGGACCAAGTGGGCGAACTGGCACCGCAGGGCACGGACGGCGAACTCGCGAACCAGGTGGAGGGTTACCTGCTGTGGCAGGCCAGGATCGCGGAGGCGGAGCGGCGGGCGCAGGAGTTCGCCCGCCCGCTGGACTGGCTGACGACCGCGCAGCGCGCGCAGATCGAGCAGCGCCACGTCTCGGACAGCCTGCAACGGGCCCGGCAGGACCTGGAACGCGTAGCGGCCCGGTGCGCGTCCCTGCGCGCCGAGTACGAGAGCCGGTACCGGCGGCTGCGGCGGCGCTGCCTGGGCCTGACCCTGACCGTGTGCGCCGCGCTCGCCACGCTGGCCGCCCTGCTGTCGGCCCTCTGACACCGCGCCCCTCGCCCCGTCCCTCGTAGGTCCGTCCGTAAGTCCGTCCGTAGCTCCGTCGGCGGGCGTCCGGCACCGCCCACCGATCCGTCGGCGTACGCCCGGCCCGTCGTCCCGCCCGCCGCCCGCAGGCGGCGGCCCGCACACCGCACCACGACGACATCCCTCTGCCCCGGACTCCCGTCCGCCCCGACGCGCTCCTTGGCCTGGTGAGGACCATGACCACCGAGACCACGCCGACGACCGACTCCTCCGACCGGGCCCTGCCGCTGGGCGAAGCGCTCGACGACGCGGCCACCACTCGCCTGCACGTCCTGTTCTGGCTGCTGGCCGGTCTCGGCATCATGCTCGACGGGTTCGACTTCTTCGTGATCGGGGTCGCCAACCCGCTGATCTCGCACGACTTCCAGGTGAGCGCCGCGCAGAAGGGGCTGATCTCGGCGGCCGCCATCGTGGGCTCGATCTTCGGTGCCGCGCTGCTGGGACCGCTGGGCGACCGGATCGGGCGGAGCCGTATCTTCCGCGTCGACCTGTGGATGTTCGTCGTCTTCTCGCTGCTGTGTGCGGTGGCGTGGGACGTCTGGTCGCTGACGGCGTTCCGCTTCGCGCTCGGTCTGGCGGTCGGCCTGGACTACCCGATCGCGGCGAGCTACCTGGCGGAGATCCTGCCCTCGAAGAACCGCGGCAAGTGGCTGGTGGCCGCGTTCAGCCTGCAAGCCGCGGGCATCCTGCTGGGGGCGGTGGCGGGCGTGGTGATCCTCCAGCTGCGGCCGGAACCCGACTCCTGGCGGATCCTGCTGGGGTTCGGGGCGCTGCCTGCCCTGTTCATCATCTGGCTGCGCCGCAAGGCGCCGGAAAGCCCGCGCTGGCTGGCGCAGAACGGGCGGGAGCGGGAGGCGCGCGAGGTCGGCAGGCGGCTGGCGGGTGTCCCGGTGCGAGTGACCGACGCCGACCGGCTGCGGCAGGAGGCACCGCCCGAGGGACTGCGGGCGTTCATCCAGCCGCGGCTGTTCTCCGCCCGCTGGCGCAGGCGCACGATCTTCGCCTCGGTCCCCTGGTTCCTGATGGACATCGCCACCTACGGCGTGGGCATCTTCACGCCCACCCTGCTGGCCTCGTTCTCCGTGGCCGGGCCGCACGCCACGTTCATCGACGAGGACATCGTCTCCACCACCGGCACGGCCGTGCTGGACGTCTTCCTGGCCGTCGGGTTCGGTCTGGCGATCGTGCTGGTGGACCGGGTCGGCCGGATCCCGCTCCAGCTCACGGGATTCGTGGTGATGGCGCTGGCGCTGTGCGCCCTGGCCTTCGCGGGCCGGCTCACCGGCGGTGCCGAGGCCCATCTCCTCCTGGTCTTCGCCGGCTTCGGAGTCTTCAACACCTTCATGAACCTCGGGCCCAACGCCACCACCTTCGCACTGCCCGCCGAGGTGTTCCCGTCCGAGATGCGCACCGCGGGCCATGGTTTCGCGGCCGGCTGCGGAAAGCTGGGCGCCGCCCTGGGGACCTTCCTCTTCCCCGTGCTGCTGTCCTCCGTCGGGGAGAGCGCCCTGTTGTACGGGGTGGCCGTCGCCTGCGCGCTCGGCTTCGTCGTCACCCTCGCCTTCCGCGTCGAGACCCGCGGCCGTCCCCTGAACGAACTCTCCGGCGCCGAGGTGACGGCCATCACGCCCCGCGTCACCCCGCCCTGACGGCCCGGTCGCCCGGCCGTCCGCCGCCCGGCGCGGGGGTGCGCCGCCCTCGCCGGGCGGCGGACGGACAGACCGGCAGACGGACGGACGAGCGGGCCGACGGACAGACCGGCAGACGGACGGGCGGACGGACGGGCGGACGGGCGGACGCGCATCAGGTCCCGCCCGGACCATCCCCGCGGGCCCCGCCCTCCCGCTACGCTCGCGTCCAGACCGCACCGCGCCACACCGCCGGCCGGGACCGCGCCTTCGCCCCGGCGGGCACCCGCACCGCCTCTCCCCTGCCCCTCTCCCCTCCACAGAGGCCCCATGCCGACCCGTCGATTTGACCCGTACCTGACATTACCAACATTATTGACATCACTGTCGTCAGTGGCGGCGTTCCTCCTGCTGCTGACCACGGCACCAGGGGCGACCGCCGCCCCCGCACGGCCCCCCGGCGGCCCGACCGCCTCGGCCCCCGCCCCCGCGGCCGCGACCTGGCAGCCGCCCCTGTCCACCCGCGGCCGGTACGTGGTCGACGCCGAGGGCAACCGCTTCCGGCTGAAGTCCGCCAACTGGGACGGCGCACAAGGCTCCTGGACCGGCAGCGGAAACGCCGACGACCCCGCCGACCACCACGCCGGCCAGAATTCCCACAACATCCCCCTCGGCCTGGACCGCACCCCGCTCCCCCGGCTGCTCGCCGACTTCCACCAGCTCGGCATCAACAGCGTCCGGCTGCCCTTCTCCAACGAGATGATCCACGCGACGACGCCCGTGCCGGACGCCGCCGTCGCGGCCAACCCGCAGCTGCGCGGCAGGACACCGCTCCAGGTCTTCGACGCCGTCGTGGCGGCCCTCACCGAGGACGGGTTCGCGGTCATCCTCAACAACCACACCAACACGTCCCGCTGGTGCTGCGGACTCGACGGCAACGAGCGCTGGAACAGCAGCCAGTCCATCCAGCAGTGGGCCGACGACTGGGTCCTCATGGCCCGCCGTTACGCCGACGACCCCAGGGTGGTGGGCGCCGACCTGTACAACGAAGTACGCCGGGACGTCCTGGACGACCCCAACTGGGGCCTGGGCGACGCCCACGACTGGTACGCCGCCGCTCAGCTGGCGGCCGACCGCATCCTCACCGAGGCCAACCCCCGGCTCCTCATCGTCATCGAGGGGATCAACTGGACCGGCCTGCCCGTCGACGGACTGCCGCACGGCCGGCCCATGCTCACCCCGGCCCGCACCCTCTCGCACACCCTCGTCACCAGCCACAAACTGGTGTACTCCGCCCACTTCTACGGGTACACCGGCCCCCACCACAGCGGCGCCACCGGCATCGGCGAGACCCACGACCCGCGCTACCAGGACCTCACCCGCGACCAGCTCGCCCAGGCCCTGTACGACGAGGCGTTCTTCGTCTCCGAGGAGGCGGACCAGCACTTCACCGCGCCCGTGTGGGTCAGCGAGTTCGGCGCGGGAGCGAACGAGACGGGTGCCGCCGCCCGTACCTGGTTCGGCAACATCACCGACTACTTCGCCGACCACGACGCCGACTTCGCGTACTGGCCGCTCGTCGGGTGGGAGGGCCACGACGACTGGGCCCTGCTGCGCTACGACACCGCGGGCGGCCGGCACGGCATCCTCGACGGGTCCGACTGGCGCAACGCCGGTTGGAACCGGCTGATGACCGCCCCGAGCCGCACCGGATCCGTCGCCCCGGTAGCGGGCTGGAACATGCTCAGCACCGACCACGGCGACCAGGTGCAGTCGCTGCGGGTGCGCGCGGGCGGCGACTGGGACGTGGGCGCCTCCAAGGCCGTCTGCCCCGACGGCCAGCGGCTGATCGGCATCGGCCACAGCAGTGGTCGTGGGCTGTGCACGGACGTCGGCGTGGGCGACCTGCGCGCCGCGGGCACCGCGCAGACCACCGTCACCGACGAGCGGCACGTCCCGGCGGGCGGCGACTGGGCCTCGGGCTACACCAAACTCCAGTGCCCGGACGGGAACTTCCTCATCGGGTACAGCCACCGTGGCGGCCGGACGTCGGCCGCCCTGTGCGTGCCCGCCCGCGTCCCGCTCGGCACCACCGGACGCACCGTGTGGTTCGACCGGTCCGACAACCGTCCCGCGAACCCGGCGGGCGGCGACTTCGCCCACGGCGACTACAAGGGCCAGTGCGCCGCCGACGAGTACGCCGCCGGCATCGCCTACACCACCCGGCTGGGCGCCGGCCAGGGCCCCGACGCCCTGCTGTGCCGGAAGCTCACCTGAACCGCACCCGCACCGCGCCGGCGCGCGGGAGCCGCGCCGGTCGGCCGTCGACCGGCGCCGGGCGGCAGGCGGCAGGCGGCAGGCGGCAGGCGGCAGGCGGCAGGTCGGTGTACGGCGTCGCCGTCGGCGCGTGCGGGTCGGCCGGCGTGCGACTGCTGTGCGCCGGCACCGGCACCCGCTTCCGTAGGCACCCGCTTCCGTAGGCACCCGCCTCCGCACGTACCCGCCTCCGTACGGGACCCGCCCCCACACGGCGCCACCGTCGGCGCGGGCCGCGGCGGCCCGCTCGGCACGCCCGGCACCGCCCGCCCACCCGGCGGTCTGCCGGAGCGTGGCCGCCTGCCCGCGCAGCCCCTCCCGCGCAGCCCACGGCGGCCCGTGCCCCGGTCCGGGGCAGTCGCAGGAATGAACCGGCCGTTTCTGCCTACTCCGAAGACATGGCTCGATCCAACGACGAGGTCGCGGCGCTGTTCCAGGAGTACGCGGACCTCATCTCGATCACCGGCAAAGACGCCTTCAAGGCGCGCGTCTACGAGAAGGCCGCGCGTGCGATCGGCGGGTACCACGCCGATGTGTCCACACTCGACGCCAAGGGGCTCCAGCAGATCCCTGGGGTCGGCAAGTCGATCGCGGAGAAGGTCACCGAGTACTTCCGCACCGGCGGGGTGGCCGCGGTGGACGAACTGCGCGCGAGGATCCCGGCCGGCGTCCGGCAGCTCACCGCCATCCCCACGCTCGGCCCGAAGAAGGCCCTGGCCCTCTACGAAGAGCAGGGCATCGCCTCGGTCGACGAGCTGGTCGAGGCGATCCGCGCCGAGAAACTGCGCGGTCTGAAGGGCTTCGGCCCCAGGACGGAGGAGAACATCCTCCACGGCGTCGACCTCCTCAGGTCCTCCGGCGACCGCGTCCTGCTCGACGTGGCCATGGGCCTCGCCGACGACATCACCGGGGCGCTGTCCCGGGTGACCGGCTGCGACCGCTGCACCTACGCGGGGTCCCTGCGCCGGATGCGGGAGACCATCGGCGACATCGACGTCCTCGTCGCGGCCGCGGAGTCGGGCCCGCTGATGCAGGCGTTCACCGAGCTGCCGTACGTCACCGAGGTCATCGCGCACGGCCGGGCCAAGACCTCGGTACGCACCGCCAGGGGGCCGGCCGTCGACCTGCGGGTGGTGCCGCCGGACTCCTGGGGCGCGGCGTTGCAGTACTTCACCGGCTCCAAGGCGCACAACATACGCACCCGGGAGCTGGCCGTGCACCAGGGGCTGAAGCTGTCCGAGTACGGCCTCTTCGACGTCGAGAGCGGGGAGAGGGTCGTCTCCGAGACCGAGGAGGAGGTCTACGCCCGGCTCGGGCTGCCCTGGATCCCGCCGACCCTGCGCGAGGACCGGGGGGAGATCGAGGCGGGCCTGCGCGGCGAGCTGCCGGAGCTGGTGGTGGAGCCGGACCTCCGGGGAGACCTGCACACGCACACCGACCTCACCGACGGGCTCGCGCCCCTGGAGGAGATGGTGCGGGCCGCCGCCGCCCGCGGCTACGCCTATTACGCGATCACCGACCACGGGCCGGACCTGTCCATGCAGCGGATGACCGAGGAGCGGATCCTCGCCCAGCGCGAGCGGGTGCGGGAGCTGGACGGCGCCCATGGCAAGGGGCGCGGCATGCGGCTGCTGCACGGCGTGGAGCTGAACATCGGTCCGGACGGCGACGTCGACTGGCCCGGGGAGTTCCTGGCCGCCTTCGACGTGTGCGTGGCCTCGGTGCACTCGCACTTCAACCAGCCGCGCCGGGCACTGACCCGGCGGCTCGTGCGTGCCTGCGAGAACCCGTACGTCCATGTCATCGGCCACCCCACCACCCGCGTCCTCGGCAGGCGGCCACCCGTCGACGTCGACCTCGACGAGATCTTCGCCGCGTGCGCGCGCACGGGCACGGCCCTGGAGATCAACGCCCACCCCGCCCGGCTGGACCTGCGCGACGAGGACATCGTGCGGGCCCACCGCCACGGAGTGAGGTTCGCCGTGGACAGCGACGCGCATTCCGTCCCCGACCTGGCCAACATGCGCTACGGCATCGGCACCGCGCAGCGCGGCTGGCTCACCAAGGACGATGTGATCAACACCTGGCCGCTGACCCGTCTGCGGCGTTTCCTGCGCAAGGGGCTCAGCTGACGGTGCCCGTGCGGGCCGCGGTGATGAACGCCTCCAGTTCGCGGGGGATGTCCGGGCCCATGGGCTGGTAGAGGATCTCGGTGATGCCCTGCTCGCCGTACGCGGCCAGGCGGTCCGCCACCTGTGCGGCCGAGCCGGTGACCGTGGTGGTCGGGATGGCGGCCCAGCTGCCGGCCGCCCAGGCGGCCCGGTCGGCGGTGTTGAGGGCGACCAGGTGGTGGTCGTGGACCGCGAGGTGCCTCTCCCGCTCGGGCACCTGGCTGATCACGTCCAGCCATTGCCGTCCGCCGGGCAGGGCGGTCACGTCGCCGCCGAACTCGTAGGCGAGGTGGTAGGCGAGCGCGTTGCCGGGGCCGACGGCGTCACGGACCCGGGGCGAGTCCAGGGCCTCGCCCTCCGCCAGCACGGTGCCGTGCAGACCGAGCGCCGCCCAGTCGAACTCCTTGGCGTGCTTGGTCTCCTCGTCGATGCTGAACAGCCCGTCGGCCAGCTCCTTCGCGACGGCGATGCCCTTGGGGCCGACCGCCGAGATCAGCACGGGCACCTCGATCGGGCGCGCCGGGGCGGCGCCCGCCGGGTGCAGCATGCGCAGCCGGGCGCCCTTCCAGTCGGTGGTCTCGCCGCGCAGCAGAGCCCGGAAGACACGGACGTACTCGGCGAGATCGGCCCAGGTCGTGGACTTGGCGCCCATGGCCCGAGCGCCGGTGAATCCGGTGCCGAAGGCGACGGCGACCCGCCCCGGTGCCAGCGCGGACAGCGCGGCGGCACCCGAGGCGTTCACCATCGGATGGCGCAGTCCGGGCACCAGTACACCCGGGCCCAGGCCGATGCGCTCGGTGCGCTCCGCGGCCAGCGCCAGCGCCATCCACACGTCCGGACCCTGCTGCGGCGTGTCGAACAGCCACGCACGGTCGTAGCCCAGTCGCTCGCCGACGGCGATGTGCTCGGGCGAGTCCAGAGAGGTCGCGAACTGGCAGGAAATCCTCATGAGCCGTCCTCGTTCGGTCGAGCCTGTGAAATCGAGTCGCGCCCCGAGCCGCCCCGAACCGCATGCCGGGGTCCGCGTCGGACACCGAGTCGGACTGTGGGCGGAACATAAACTCAGCATCTTTATATAAGACAGTTTAGTCAATGTCGTAGAATCGCGCCCATGCACGGTGATCCGCAGGCCCTCGGCAGGGCGGTCAAACAGGCCCAGTACCGTCAGCAGCGGGCGCTCGACACCAAGCTGGCTGCGGTGGGCACGACGCTCGCCCAGTGGGAGGCGCTGCGCGCGATCAGCCGTGCCCCCGGGGCTTCGGCCCGCACGCTGGCCACGGCCTGCTTCCAGAGCGAGCAGGCGTTCGGCACGCTCGTGGGCCGTCTGCTGGCCCAGGGCCTGGTCGAACGGCGGCCGGGCCACGGCCGGCGCAACGAGCACCGGCTGACGCCCCTGGGCGAACAGGTGCTGGCCGCGGGCGACGAGGCCGCCGACGAAGTGCTCGCCGCCTGGTTCGCCCCGCTGTCGGACGCCGAGCGCGCGGCCCTGTCCGACCTGCTCCGGCGCCTGGTCACCGAGTGACGTCCATGCGCTGGGTGCCGATGACCGACAGCAGCCGCAGCGCCTCCTCGGAGCGCGAGCCGGGGGTCGCGGTGTAGATCACGACCTGCTGGTCGCGGTCGGCGATGTCGAGGACGTCGCAGTTGACGGTGACCGGGCCGACCAGCGGGTGCTGGAAGGTCTTGATCAGGGCGGGCGCCTCGGACACGTCGTGGGACTCCCACAGCCGGGTGAACTCCGCGCTGCCCGCGAGGAGTTCACCCACCAGCTCGGCCACCTCCGGATCGTCCGGGTACCGGCCGGCCGCCGCGCGCAGGTGCCGTGCCGACATGCGGGCGAACCCGTCCGCGTCCGACACCCCGTACAGCCGGTGCCCCGGCGGGTGCGGGCCGAGGAAGACCCGGCGCACGAGGTTGCGGTCGCGTCGCGGCAGCGCGGAGAAGTCCTCCATGAGGGCTGCCGCCAGATCGTTCCAGGCCAGCACCTCCAAGGAGGCCGACATCACGGTCGCCGCGGCCTGCGGCAGCCGGTGCAGCAGGTCGAGGATGCTGCGCCGTACCTCGCGCGAGGGACCGGTCGGCGGGAGCGGCGGCACACCGGCGAGGTGGTGGAGGTGGGCGCGCTCGACGTCCGACAGCCGCAGCGCCCGCGCCAGCCCGGCCAGCACCTCGCGCGACGGGCGCGGGGCACGGGCCTGCTCCAGCCGCGCGTAGTACTCGGTCGAGATGTACGCCAGCTGCGCCACCTCCTCGCGTCGCAGCCCCGGGGTGCGGCGCCGCGGCCCCGCGGGCAGCCCCACGTCGGCGGGGCTGATCCGCTCGCGCCTGCTGCGCAGAAAGGTCGCCAGTTCTCGTCGGTCCACGCCCCCAGTGTGGACACACGGCGTCCGGCGGATCCAGGTACCGCCTGTGCCTGGACCGGCTCCGCGGCCGGGCACAGGCTCGCTGCCATGGACAACACAGCTCTCACCAGCACTTCCACCGCCCTCACCGCGGAGGGCCTGCTCGCCGGCAAGGTCGCCTTCATCACCGGCGCGGGCCGCGGCATCGGCGCCGCCGCGGCCCGGCTGTTCGCCCGCGAGGGAGCCCGCGTGCTCCTGGCGGCCCGCACGGAGTCCCAGCTCAAGGCGGTGACGGAGGAGATCCGTGCGGCCGGTGGCACCGCGGACCACGTGGTGTGCGACCTGGCCGACCCGGCCTCCGTACGGGCCGCCGTGGACCGCGCCGTGGACCTGTACGGCAGGCTCGACATCGCCTTCAACAACGGCGCGACGATCCAGCAGCCCGGCCCGCTCGACCAGCTCCCGGAGGCCGACTTCGACCACGTCTACCGCGTGAACCTCAAGGGCGTCTGGCTGGCCATGGCCGCCGAGGTGGCCGCCATCCGGGCCACCGCCAGGACCGGCGCCATCGTGAACAACTCGTCCGTCGGCAGCCTGCGCGGCAACCCCGAACTGCCCGTCTACGGCGCGATGAAGCGGGCGGTCAACAGCCTCACCGAGTCGGCCGCCGTCACGTACGGCCCGGAAGGCATCCGCGTCAACGCCATCGCCCCCGGCGGCACGCTCACCGAGATGATCCGTGCCTGGGAGGCGGAATCGCCGGGCCTGGTCGAGCGGCTCACGGCACGGACCCCGCTGCGCCGCGCGGCCGACCCCGCCGAGATCGCCGAGGCCGCCGCCTGGCTGCTCAGCGACCGGGCCTCCTACGTGACCGGCACGATCCTGTCGGTCGACGGCGGCAGCGGGGCCTGAGCGACACCGACGGGGCGGAAGGAGCAGCAGGCAGACGAGTCGGGCTGTACGCCGGATTTTGTCACCGGCCGGCCTCGCGGCCGGCCGGGAGACGGCCATCCATCTAGGGCCGACGTTGCCGCCGGCCTCGTGCGGTCCACCCGCGGACTCGGGCGGGCAGCCCTCGAACGTCCGCGCAGAGCGCTTTTCACGGCACTCCTTTTGACCTTGCTCCAGGTGGGGTTTACCTAGCTGCCCAGGTCACCCTGGGCACTGGTGGTCTCTTACACCACCGTTTCACCCTTACCCAGCGCCTGAGCACTGGGCGGTCTGTTCTCTGTGGCACTGTCCCGCGGGTCGCCCCGGGTGGCCGTTAGCCACCACCCTGCCCTGTGGAGTCCGGACGTTCCTCGGGAAGCCCCGTCAGGGGCTCCACGCGGCCGTCCGCCCGGCTCGTCTGCCGTGTCGACCATGGTACCGGCCGTGCGGAGCGGCACGGACCGGCCCGTACCCCGGGATCCCGGGATGCCGCCCGGACCACCCCGGGGTGCCACCCGGACCACCCGGGGTGCCGCCCGAACCGGCGCGGCGCACGACGCCGGTCGGTGCGCGGCGCCCGTCGGTGCGCGGGGCGCGGTGGAAGTGGGGCGCGGTGGGCGTGGGTCTGCCCGCGCCGTGCCCGTACGCTGGCGCGGAGAGCGAGAGAAGGAGTACGCGTTGCTTGTCCTGCTGCCGCCGTCCGAAGGCAAGGCCGCGTCCGGCCGTGGCGCCCCGCTGAAGCCGGAGTCGCTGTCCCTGCCGGGGCTGTCCGCCGCACGGGCCGCCGTCCTCGACGAGTTGGTCGAGCTGTGCGCGGGTGACGAGGCCAAGGCGTGCGAGGTGCTCGGGCTGAGCGAGGGGCTGCGCGGCGAGGTCGCGAAGAACGCCGGGCTGCGCACCGCGGGCGCGCGGCCCGCCGGGGAGATCTACACGGGTGTGCTGTACGACGCCCTCGGCCTCGCCTCCCTGGACGCCGCCGCGAAACGGCGCGCGGCGCGTTCGCTGCTGGTCTTCTCCGGACTGTGGGGTGCGCTGCGGGTGACGGACCGGATCCCGTCCTACCGCTGCTCGATGGGTGTGCGGCTGCCGGGCCTCGGTGCGCTGGGCGCGCACTGGCGCGGTCCGCTGGCCGACGCGCTGCCCGCGGCGGCCGGGGCCGGGCTGGTGCTGGATCTGCGGTCCACCGCGTACGCCGCCGCCTGGAAGCCGCAGGGCGAGGTCGCGGGCCGGACCGCGACCGTACGGGTGCTGCACGCGCCGACCCGGAAGGTCGTCAGCCACTTCAACAAGGCGACGAAGGGGCGGATCGTCCGCAGTCTGCTGTCGTCCGGGGCGGCGCCCAAGGGTCCGGGTGAGCTGGTGGAGGCGCTGCGGGATCTCGGGTACGTGGTGGAGGCGCGGCCACCCGCGCGGGCGGACCGGGCCTGGGCGCTGGACGTGCTGGTCACCGAGGTGCATTGAGGGCGCGCTGGGCGCGCTGTCGGCGCGCGGACCGTGATCGGAGCGCGCTGCGGGCGCCCGGTGCGCGGATGCGTTGCATCATGCGCAACGGCCATTGTGCATGATGCGTGCCACGGGCAGGATGAGCGGCATGCCCTCATCACCGCTGGATCTCGCGCCCGTCCTGCCCGTGGTCGTGCTGCCGGACGCCGCCGACGCCGTACCGCTCGCGCGGGCGCTGGTCGCGGGCGGGCTGCCCGCGATCGAGGTGACGCTGCGGACGCCCGCCGCGCTCGACGCGATCCGGGCCGTCACCGCCGAGGTTCCCGAGGCGGTGGTCGGCGCCGGAACGGTCCTCTCCCGCACCCAGGCGGCACAGGCGTGCGCGGCGGGGGCGGGGTTCCTCGTCAGCCCCGGCTGGACGGAGGCGCTCCTGGACGCGATGGCCGGTTCCGGGGTGCCGTTCCTGCCGGGGGTGTCGACCACGTCGGAGGTGGTGGCGCTGCTGGAGCGCGGGGTGCGGGAGATGAAGTTCTTCCCGGCGCAGGCGGCGGGCGGCACGGCGTATCTGAAGGCGCTGGCCGGTCCGCTGCCGCAGGCCCGCTTCTGCCCCACCGGCGGGATCGGCCCGGCCAACGCCCCGGAGTACCTGGCCCTGCCCAACGTCGGCTGTGTGGGCGGCACTTGGATGGTGCCGGAGGACGCGGTGGCGGCCCGGGACTGGCGGCGGATCGAGGCACTGGCCCGGGAGGCGGCGGGGCTGCGGACGGCCGGGTGAGGCGGGAGACCGGCCCCGCGCTTGCCCCTCGGCCGGGCTCCGGCCCACCGTGTGCCGCCCGGCCGGGCTCCGGCCGGGCGCGGGGTGCTCAGCTCAGGTGGGACGTGTCGTTGAACAGCCGTACGCTCGCGTTCCCGTCCGCGTAGTACGCCACCGCCGACAGCGACGCCGCCGACAGCTCCATCCGGAACAGGGACTCGGGCGGGGCGCCCAGGGCCAGGCGTACGAGGGTCTTGATCGGGGTCACGTGGGTGACGAGCAGGACGGTGCGCCGGGGGTACGCGGCGACCAGTCCGTCGCGGGTGGCGGCGATGCGCTCGGCGGTCGCCGTGAAGCTCTCGCCGCCGCCGGTCGGCCGCGCCGCGGGGTCGGTCAGCCAGGCGTTCAGGTCGTCCGGGTGGCGCTCGCGCACCTCGCCGAAGGTCAGCCCCTCCCAGGCGCCGAAGTCCGTCTCGCGCAGCCCGTCCTCGACCGCCACCTCCAGGCCCAGCCGGGCGGCGACGATCCCGGCGGTCTCCCGGGTCCGGGCCAGCGGTGACGACACGACCGCCTCGACGGTGCCGCGCCGGGCCAGGGCCGCGGCGGCCCGCCGTGCCTGCTCCCGGCCGGTCTCGGACAGCGACGGATCGCTGCCGCCGCTCCCGGAGAACCGCTTCTGCGGGGTCAACGGGGTCTCACCGTGCCGCAGCAGAACGAAGGTGGACGGCGCGCCGAGGTCGGCGGGCGCCCACCCGGTGCTCGGCGTGGCCACGGCCCGCGCGGCCCGCAGATCGGCTCCCGCCGCGGCGGCGACGCCGGGTCCGCGTACGACGGTTCCGGCGTCCGGAGTCGGCCCCGCGCCCGGAGTCGATCCCGCGCCCGGAGTCGATCCCGCGCCCGGGGCCGGACCCGCGTCCAGTGCGGCCGTCGACCGCGACGGCGACCACTGTTCGCCGCGACGGCCCGCGTCCATCGCCTCGTTGGCCAGCCGGTCGGCGTGCTTGTTGCGCTCCCGGGGGATCCACTCGTAGTCGACCCGGTCGGCCGGCAGGACTCCGGCCGCCTGCACGGCCAGCGGCTTCAGGTCGGGGTGCTTGATCTTCCAGCGGCCCGACATCTGCTCGACGACGAGCTTGGAGTCCATCCGGACGTGGACGGCGGCGCCGGGGTCGAGGTCGCGCGCGGCCCGCAGACCGGCCAGCAGTCCCCGGTACTCGGCGACGTTGTTGGTGGCGACGCCGATGTACTCGGCGGCCTCCACCAGCGCCTCGCCGGTCGCCGCGTCGAGCACCACGGCGCCGTAGCCCGCGGGTCCCGGATTGCCGCGCGACCCGCCGTCCGCCTCGACGATGAACTCCCGCATGCCCGGGGCCCCTACAGACCCGACTCGCCCGTACGCACCAGGATGCGGCGGCAGTTCTCGCAGCGCACCACCGTGTCCGGCGCGGCGGAACGGATCTCGCTCAGCTCGGTGATGGCCAGCTCCTGGCGGCAGCCCTGGCAGGTGCGCTGGTACAGCTTGGCCGCGCCGATGCCGCCCTGCTGCTCGCGCAGCCTGTCGTACAGCTTCAGCAGGTCGGCGGGGACGGAGCCGGCGATGACCTCGCGTTCCTTGGTCACCGTCGCCACCTCGCCGTCGATCTCCTCGAACGCGGCGCCCCGGCGGCCGTTCGCGTCGTCGATCCTCGCCTGTGCGGAGGTCACCCGTCCGGTCAGCTCCTGCACGCGCTCCTGCGCGCCCTCGCGCCGTTCCATCACCTCCAGGACGACGTCCTCCAGGTCGCCCTGGCGCTTGGCGAGGGAGACGATCTCCTTCTGGAGGTTCTCCAGGTCCTTCGGGGAGGTGACCGCGCCGGAGTCGAGGCGCTGCTGGTCGCGGGCGGCGCGCTGGCGCACCTGGTCGACGTCCTGCTCGGCCTTGGTCTGCTCGCGGGCGCAGTCGCTCTCCTCGGTCTGCGCGGCTACGAGCAGGTCGCGAAGCTGGGTGAGGTCCTTGGTCAGCGACTCGATCTCGGCGTGCTCGGGCAGCGACTTCCGCCGGTGTGCCAGCTGCTGGAGGCGGACGTCGAGGCCCTGGACGTCGAGGAGTCGGATCTGATCGGCGGGCGCTGCGTTCAGTTGGGGGCTCCCGGTGAGTGAGAGGAGGAGGCGCGCGGGGCGCTCGGTGGACGGGCGGTGGTGGGCGACGGGTGGGACGCCGCGTGAGCGGTCCAGGGGTCGGTGACCGTCTTCGAGACGTGCACGCGCAGGTCCCATCCGTGCTGGTCGGAAATCTCGTCGAGCTGGGCCGCGGCCAGCTCGCACCAGGGCCACTCGGTGGCCCAGTGCGCCGCGTCGAGCAGCGCGAGCGGAGTCTCGGCGACGGCCTCGGAGGCCGGGTGGTGACGCAGGTCGGCGGTGAGGAAGGCGTCGACGCCGGCCGCCCGCACCTGGTCGAAGAGGCTGTCGCCGGAGCCGCCGCTGACCGCGACCGTGCGGACGAGGGCCTCGGGGTCGCCGGCCACCCGGATGCCCTGCGCGGTGGCGGGCAGCCGCTCGGCGGCGCGGGCGGCCAGTTCGCGCACGGTGACGGGGTGGTCGAGTTCGCAGATCCGGCCGAGGCCCCGGCGGCCCGCCGGGTCGGTGGGGTCCGGCACGAGGGGGCGTACGACCCGCAGGTCCAGTGCCCCGGCCAGCGCGTCGGAGACGCCCGGGTCGGCGGTGTCGGCGTTGGTGTGGGCGACGTGCAGCGCGATGTCGTTCTTGATCAGCGTGTGCACGACCCGGCCCTTGACGGTGCCGGCCGCGACCGTCGTCGTACCGCGCAGATAGAGCGGGTGGTGGGTGACGAGCAGGTCGGCGCCGAGCCGCACCGCCTCGGCCACGACGTCCCGCACCGGGTCCACGGCGAACAGGACCCGGCCGACCTCCTGGTCGGGATCGCCCACGACGGTGCCGACCGCGTCCCAGGACTCGGCACGCTCGGCCGGCCACAGGTTCTCCAGCGCGGCGATGACTTCAGACAGACGGGGCACGGGGGAAAGGCTACCTGCCTGTTCTGCGGGGACCTATCGGCTCCGGCGGCGCGGGCCCGGCAGCACAGGCGTCTTCGTTTCCTCAGGCGAACCGCTGCGCGGCCACCCTTATGTGTGAAGAGGCCGCTCGTCGGTGCCACGCCTGTGCGTGCGAAAACTACGTTCGTCGCCGGAGGTGACCGAACGATGACGGCGTGTGCGATCGAACCCTCGGCAGCCGACGCGTACGACGGCGAGCCGGCGGCGGGCTGCACCATCACGGCGGACGGCGCCTACGCCGCCCGGCTCGCGCTGGACGACGGCTCCTGGTTCCCGGAGCGCTGGACGCTGGACGGCCCCGAGCCGTACGCCGTGCCGCTGCCCGGCCATCAGCCGGAGGAGCCCGGCACCGAGGTGCAGCCGATGGGTGACGGGCGGGTCCTCATCCACCGGACGGCGGCCGGGCGGCATCTGTTCTCGCTGCTGTACCCGACCGGGCCGGACACCGGCGAACTGCCGCTCGGCGCCGTGGAGTGCCCGGTGGCGGGCACCCGGCTGCGGCTGCTGCCGCCGGCCCCGGGCGGCACGCGCGCCTACGCCCTCGCGGTCGGCCCGCGGTCCACGGCGGTGTGGCTGGTGGCGGGCGGCGCCTTCGGGCCCGAGCGTCTGGCCGAGGTGCCGGGGCGCTGTTCGGGCGGGGTCTGGCTGGACGGCGCGGGGCGGCTGCTGGCACTGGACCGGGAGGCGGGCGGGTCCACCAAGGCGGTCGTGGTGGACCTGGAGCGCGGCGGCGAGGTGTCGCCGCTGCTACAGATCGCAGCCGACAGCGACGACCGGCTGCTGCTCGCCGATCCGGACAGCGGGCTGCTGATCATCGCGTCGGACGCGCCCTCACCGGGCCGGGAACGGCTGGGCTGGGGCGTGTTGGGCAGCACGCTGCCGGTGCGCTTCCCGGAGAGCCTGCGGATGCCGGACTGCGTGGTGACGCCGTTCGCGATCCAGCCGGGGCAGGTGCTGACGCCGGAGCGCTGCGCGGTGGCGCTGCGCGTCGACGGCCCGCTGGGCAGGTGGGTCGGGGTGTGGCGGCCCGCGCTGCGCCAGGTGTGCCATCTCCCGGCGCCCGCCGGCTGGTTGGCGGGCGCCGGGCGGTGGACCGAGGACGGGGTGCTGCTGCTGCCGTACGCGACGGCGGAGGTGCCGTGCGGGCTGGCGCGGCTGACCGTGCCCGCAGGAGTGAAGGACCCGCTCACCTCTTCGGGTTCCCTCGGCTCCCCGGGTTCCGCGGGCCGCGCGCGTTCTGCGGGCGCCCTGACGACGGCGGACCCGACAGGCTCCAGGGACTCGGCGGGCTCCACGGACTCGACGGACTCCATGGACTATGCGGGCTCCATGGACTATGCGGGCTCCATGGACTCGGTGGCGTCCCAGGGCCCTGCCTCGGCCCCGCCTACGGCGGAACCGGAGCCTCAACAACCGGTTGCGCCCCGCCCCATCCCCCTTCAGCAGGCTCCGTTGGCGCGTCTTGTAACGAAGTAGTGCCGGTTGGTGTGCCCGCCTGGATCCGCCCCGAGGTGTGCCGGTTAAACTCGCCCGGTTGTACGAAAATGATGTTGACGGGGTGAATTCTTCCGATGAGCGACACCAGCACCACGCAGCCGCTGTCGGCTGACTCTCAGGAGACCGACGGACACGGCAAGCACCGGGGTCCGGGCGCGTCGAAGGACGGCGAGTCGGCCCCGAGCGGCCGTCACCGCAAGCCGGAGCCGGCCGAATCGGCGGCCTGACGGGGTACGCGAGGAGGGGGCCTGCTGTCGGACGACGGCAGGCCCCCTTTCCTGTGTGTCGCCCGCGCTGCCGGGTCACACGTGTCGTCACCCGCGTTTGAGCCCCAGCACCTCCGCCGCCGCGAACGTCTCCCCGGCCGGCCGGTCCGCGTAGTGCGGTGTGAGCAGCGCGTCGAGTTCGTCGTAGCTGAAGGTGTCCTGCTTGCTGTCGAACTTCGCCTGGACCCGCGGCCGTTCGACCACCGCGACCATGCCGCCGTGCACCACGAGCAGTTGTCCGTTGACCCGGCCGGCCGCGGGCGAGGCCAGATAGCCGACGAGCGGGGCGACGTGCTCGGGCGCCAGCGGGTCCAGGCCCGCCTCGGGCACGGCGAAGCCGGCGAAGACGTCCTCGGTCATCCGGGTCCGGGCCCGCGGGCAGATCACGTTGGCCGTCACGCCGTACTTGGCGAGGGCCAGCGCCGTGGAGGTGGTCAGGCCGACGATCCCGCCCTTGGCCGCGGCGTAGTTGGGCTGGCCCGCCGAACCGGCCAGGAACGCCTCCGACGAGGTGTTCACGATCCGCCCGTAGACCGGCCCGCCGGCCGCCTTGGACCGTTCCCGCCAGTGCGCGGCCGCGAAATGGGTGGTGTTGAAGTGGCCCTTGAGGTGGACCCGGATCACCGAGTCCCACTCGTCCTCGGACATGGAGAAGACCATGCGGTCCCGTAGGATCCCCGCGTTGTTGACCAGGATGTCCAGGGTCCCGAACGTGTCGATCGCCAGCCCGGTCAGCTCCTGGGCCTGCGCGAAGTCGGCGACGTCGCCGGTGTGGGCGACCGCCCGGCCACCCGCCGCGCGGATCTCGGCGGCGACCTGCTCGGCGGGCGCGGCGGAGGCGGCGCCGAGTCCTTCGCGGCCCGGCTGCCCGTAGTCGTTGACGACGACGGCGGCGCCGAGCCGGGCGAGTTCCAGCGCCTCGGCCCGGCCAAGGCCGCGTCCGGCGCCGGTGACGACGGCGGACCGGCCTTCGAGTGGCAGTGACATACGGCTACGGCTCCCCAGGTCAGATTTCGATGCAGGTGCGCAGGGCCGTCCCCGTGCGCATCTGGTCCAGGGCCTCGTTGATCCCGGCCAGCGGCACCCGGTGGGTGATCAGGCCCTCCAGGTCGATCCGGCCCGCCCGCCACAGCGCTATGGCGCGGGTGTAGGAGCGCAGCACGTCGCCGCCGCCGTACATGGAGGGCAGGATGCGCTTCTCGTCGAAGAACAGCTCGAACATGTTGAGCTGGAGGAAGTCGTCCATGGCGCCCGCGCCGACCACGACGAGCGTGCCGCCGCGCCGGGTGTTCTCGTACGCGGTGCGGGCGGTGGCCGAGCGGCCGACGACCTCGAAGACGTAGTCGAACCCCTCGCCGCCGGTGACGTCCTGCTTGGCGTCGGTCAGCCCCTCGGGCGGTACGGCCCGGGTGGCGCCGAAGCGCAGCGCCGATTCGCGGCGCGCGTCGACCGGGTCGACGGCGACGATCTCCGCGGCGCCCTTCAGCCGGGCCCCCTGGATCGCCGAGATGCCGACGCCGCCGCAGCCGATCACGGCGACCGACGAACCGGCCGCCACGTCCGCGGTGTTGAGCGCGGCGCCGAGGCCGGTGGTCACCCCGCAGCCGATGAGCGCGGCGATGTCGAAGGGCACGTCGTCCGGGATCGGTACCGCGCAGCCCGCGTCGACCACGACCTCCTCGGCGAAGGTGCCGGTGCCCGCGAAGCCGAAGACGTCGGCGCCGGAACGCTTGAAGTTGGGGGTGCCCGCGTTCATGAACCCGGCCAGGCACAGCTGGGTCTGGCCGCGTCGGCAGGCGGGGCAGGCTCCGCAGGCGGGCAGCCAGCAGATCACCACCCGGTCGCCGGGCTTCAGGGTGGTGACGTTCTCGCCGACTTCGAGGATCTCGCCCGAGCCCTCGTGCCCGGGTACGAACGGTCCCGGCTGCGGCAGCACCCCGCTCATGGCGGACAGGTCGGAGTGGCACAGCCCCGTGGCGCGCACCCGCACCCTCACCTTGCCGGGGCCGAAGCCCACCGCCTCGACGTCGTCGAGGACCTCCAGCTTCTCCTGGCCGATCTCGTGCAGTACGGCTGCGCGCATGGTGCGGCTCCCCTCTCCTACGGTCTGGCTCAGCGGTGTTCGACGACGGTGTCGGCGAGGACGGGGGCGTCGTCCGTCCCCCTGACGGCGCTCACGGCGACCCGGATCGCGCCCGGCAGGCGCCACATGCGGATGCGCAGTGTCTCGCCGGGGTACACCACTCCGGCGAAGCGCGTGACATAGCTGCGGACCCGGGTCACGTCGCCGTCGAGCAGGGTGTCGACGACCGCCTTGAGCGTCATGCCGTAGGTGCACAGCCCGTGCAGGATGGGCCGGTCGAACCCGGCGAGCTTGGCGAACTCGGGGTCGGCGTGCAGCGGGTTCCAGTCGCCGGAGAGCCGGTAGAGCAGCGCCTGGTCCTCGCGGACGGCGCGCTCGACGGTGCGGTCGGGCTCGCCGACGGGTGGTTCGAGCCGGGTGGAGGGGCCGCGGTCGCCGCCCCAGCCGCCCTCGCCGCGCAGGAAGATCTGCGCGTCGTTGGTCCACAGCGGTCCGTCGGCGTCGGCGACCTCGGTCCGCAGGACGAGGATGGCGGCCTTGACCTTGTCGTAGACGGCGGCGATCCGGTTCGTGGCGGTGGCGGTGCCCTCGACCGGGATGGGCCGGTGCACGGTGAGCACCTGGCCGCCGTGCAGCACACGGGCGAGGTCGACCTCGATGCCGGGCATGGACAGGCCGCTGATCACGCCGGGTGCGCCGCTGCCCGCGACGGTGGCGAAGCTGGGCAGGACGTGCAGCCGGGACTCCAGGGTGTACCGCAGCTCGTCGGGGTCGGTGGCGGGGCGTCCTGCCCCGATGCCGAGGTGGTAGAGCTGGATGTCCTTGTGGTCCCAGGTGATCTGCCCGGAGCGTGGTTCGGCGGCGAGGGCCTTGGCTGCGTCGATGGGCATACGGCTCCTGACACTGGCGGCCGGCACGGGTGGCCGGGCCGGGTGGCCGGCCCGAATGGCCGGGACGGTGGTGGACCGCGGTCGGCCGCGGTTGCAAGACCCCGGCGCGGCCGTCCGCACCGTCGACCGCACCGAGGTCGTCACGGGCCGGTCCAGAACGCGTTCCAGCTCGGCGCCCCCTGTATAGCCCAGCACACGACACTTGTGAAGGCTGACGCATCGTCAGATCTGTCGGAGCCGCGGGCCGCGGTATTCACACCGGTACGCCGGGGCCGTTCGCGTCGGGTGGACCGCACCGTCCTCCGCGGGCGGACCTCGCCGTCCTCCGCGGGCGGACCGCCGTCCTCCTCGGGCGGGCCGGACCGTCCCGCGCCGGTCGGGCCATGACATTTGTCCTGCCCCGGTCCGTACAAGCGCCTCTGCCGGGCCCGCGCGCGGATCCGTACCGTCGTAGGCATGACACAGACGGAACACACCGCCGTGTCCTTCACGGGGGCGGTCAAGAAGTACGGCGAGGTCCGCGCCGTCGACGGTGTCGATCTGGAGATCCGACGCGGCGAGAGCGTGGCGCTGCTGGGCCGCAACGGCGCCGGGAAGTCCACCGCGATCGGGCTGCTGCTCGGCCTGCACGAGCCGGACGCGGGTACCGTCCGGCTTTTCGGGGCGGCACCGGAGCGCTCCGTACGCACGGGCCGGGTGGGCGCCATGCTCCAGGAGGGCCGGGCGGTGCCCCGGGTGACCGTCGGGGAACTGGTCTCCTTCGTCGCCTCCCGCTATCCGGCCCCGATGCCGGTGGCGCGGGCGCTGGAGCTGGCCGGGATCGGTGCGCTGGCCGGGCGGCGGGTGGACCGGCTGTCCGGCGGGCAGGCGCAGCGGGTGCGGTTCGCGGTCGCGGTGTGCGGCGATCCCGCGCTGCTGGTCCTGGACGAGCCGACCGCCGCCCTGGACGTGGCGGCGCGGCAGTCCTTCTGGGAGTCGATGCGGGCGTACGCGCGCCAGGGCCACACCGTGCTGTTCTCCACCCACTACCTTCAGGAGGCGGACGCGCACGCCGACCGGATCGTGGTCGTGGACCGCGGCCGGATCGTCGCGGACGGCACCGGCGACGAACTGCGCCGGGCGGCGGGCGGCAGCCTGGTCGGCATCGATTCGGCCGGGCTCTCGCCGGACGAGTTGGCCCTGCTGCCCGGGGTGCGGTCGGTGGAGGTGCGCGGGAGCCGGGCGCGGCTGCGCACGGACGACTCCGACGCGACTGTGATCGCCCTGGCCGGGCTCGGCGCGATCCGCGGCCTTGAGGTGGCCCCGGCCTCACTGGACGACGCGTTCCTGGCCCTCACCGCGCGGTCGGCGCCCGGCGACGCGGCGGCCGTGCGGACGGGGACGGCGGAAACCGGGCCGCCGACGGAAACCGGGGCGGCGACGGAAACCGGGGCGATAACAGAACCCGTGCCGACAGCGGAGACCGGCTGGACGGCGGCGCCCCTGCCGACGGGGGAATCCGTGTCGTCGTCGGCGGCGGCAGCGGCAGCAGCGGCCGGCCCCGCGACGGAGGCCGTGTGATGGGCCACTACCTGCGTCTTGAGGTGCGCCGGACGCTGCGCGACACCGGGTTCGTGATCGGCGGGATCGTCATGCCGGTGATGATGTACCTGCTGTTCACCAACCTCGGCGGGGGCGACGACACCGGCTGGCGGACCACCGGCATGGTCGGCATGGCCGCGTACGGCGCGGTCGGCTCGGCGCTGAACACCGGCGGCGCGGTCGCCGAGGACCGGGCGGTCGGCTGGCTGCGCCAGTTGCGGGTGACCCCGATGACCCCGCGCGAGGTGGTGACCGGGCGGGCGCTGACCGGTGCGGTGACCGTGCTGCCCGCGATCGTCGCGGTGCTCGCGGCGGGCGGCCTGGTCAACGGGGTACGGCTGCGGCCGTGGCAGTGGGCGGCGATCGCGCTTCTGCTGTGGCTCGGCTCGATCCCCTTCACGCTGCTCGGCCTCGGCAACGGCTACCGGCTGACCGGACCGGCCACGGGCGTGGCGAACATGGTGTGCAACCTGGGTCTGGCGGTGCTGGGCGGCCTGTGGTTCCCCGTCACCCTCTTCCCCGGCTGGCTGCGGTCCGTGTCCGCCTGGACACCCTCGAACCGCTTCGCCGGGCTCGGCGTCTCGGTCGCGGACGGACACGCCCCGGCCCTCGATGCCCTTCTCGTGCTGGTGGCCTGGGTCATGGCGTTCGGCGCGTACGCCGTGTTCTCGTACCGCCGTGGGGCGCGGACCTTCTGAGCGGACCTTCCAACACGGGGCAGGACCAGGAACGGGGGCAGGACCATGAGCTGGGGCAGGGGTATGAAGTGGTGGCGCGGCGTGGCCTGCCAGGTCGGCGACTGGCGGGTGGAACGGGCCAGGTGGAAGGCGGAGATGGCGCGCTTCAAGGCCGAGCGGAGGGCGGCCCGCGGGACCGGGCGGGTGCCCGAGCATCCGGGCCCGCCGCCCACCGGGTTCGCCCTGCTGCCCTGGCTGCTGATGGGGATGGGTGCCCTCTCCAACCTCCTCCAGGGGCAGACCTCCGACCCGTGGGTGGGCGCGCTGGGCCTGCTCGCCTTCAATTCCCTCTACATCTACGTGACCTTCCGCTCCTTCGACAAGGCGCGGCGCGCGGAGCCGGCCACCCGGGTCGCGCTGGGGCTGATGGCCCTGGTGACCAGCGTCCTGGCCATCGGGTACGGCGGCAGCTGGCTGATGTTCTTCCCGCTGCTCGGCCTGGCGACGGGGGCGACCCTGCGCGGTCCGTGGCTGGGCCGGGCGGGGCTGCTGCTGGCCGGGTACGCGGGCGTGGTGTCCTGGCTGCGGGACGGCTCGGACGGGGTGACCATCGCCTACGGCACGTTCCTGTCGACGATGGTGACGGCGGCGATACTCTCCCTCGCCGAGGCCGTGCGGGAGCTGCGCGCCGCCCGTGAGGAGCTGGCCCGCCGCGCCGTGGAGAAGGAGCGGCTGCGTTTCTCCCGTGACCTGCACGATCTCCTCGGGCACACCCTGTCGGTGATCGTGGTGAAGTCGGAGGCGGCCCGCAGGCTGGCGCCGCGCGACATGGACGCCGCGCTGACCCAGATCGGCGACATCGAGTCGGTCGGCAGGCAGGCGCTGACCGAGATCCGCGAGGCGGTGACCGGCTACCGGGAGGGCAGCCTCGCCACCGAGCTGGACCGGGCCCGCTCGGCGCTGTCCGCGGCGGGCGTGGAGCCGGTGGTCCGGCAGTCCGGCACCCCGCTCGCCCCGCAGGCGGAGGCGCTGCTGGGCTGGGTGGTCCGCGAGGCGGTCACCAACGTCGTACGGCACAGCGACGCGAGCCGCTGCGAGATCGCGGTCGACTCCGCCGCGGAGCGGGTCCGGCTCACGGTCACGGACAACGGCACGGGCGCGGACTACGGCACGGTCACGGACAACGGCACGGGCGCGGACTACGGCACGGTCACGGACAACGGCACGGGCGCGGACGCGGACGCGGACGACGATGCGGACGCGGGCACGGGCCGCGGCACGAGGGCGGACGCGGGCGACGATACGGACGCGGGCACGGGCCGCGGCACGAGGACGGACGCGGGCGACGGCAGGGACGCGGGTGGGTCGGCCGGTGTGGCGTGGCAGGGGGCCGGGGTGGCGCGCAAAGGGGCCGGTGGCGGTGACCGGGTCCGGCAGGGCGTCGGTCGGCCGGGCATCGGCGGTACCGGGCTGACGGGGCTGACCGAGCGGCTCGCCACGGCGGGCGGTTCGTTGCGGGCCGGCCCCGCGCCGCGCGGCGGCTTCGCGGTCACCGCCGAACTCCCGGTGGAACCGGCCGAGTTGTCGAGCGTAGGAACGGTCGCGGTGCCCGGCGCGCGCTGACCGCCGGGCCGGGCGCCGGACGGCGTGCCGCGCACACCGGACGAGTACCGCGTGCCGCGTGCCGAGCTGCGCGCCCCCGCCCCGCCCGGCGCGTGCCGGCGACCGCCCCGCCTAGCCTGTCCTTCATGAACGAGATGCCGCAGGAGCGCCGCCCGGCCAGGCGTACCAGAGTTCTCCTCGCCGAGGACCAGGGCATGATGCGCGGCGCGCTGGCCCTGCTGCTCGGCATGGAGGGCGATCTGGAGGTGGTGGCCCAGGTCTCCGCGGGCGACGCGATCGTGGACGCCGCGCTCGGCCACCGGCCCGACGTCGCCCTCCTCGACATCGAACTGCCGGGCATGAGCGGGCTGGACGCGGCGGCCGAGCTGCGCGAGCAGGTGCCCGACTGCCGGGTGCTGATCCTGACGACGTTCGGCCGACCCGGCTATCTGCGCCGGGCCATGGAGGCCGGGGCGGCCGGGTTCCTGGTCAAGGACGGGCCGGTGGAGGACCTGGCGGTGGCGATCCGGCGGGTGCTCGCCGGGGAGACGGTGGTCGACCCGGCGCTGGCCGCCGCCGCGCTGAGCGCGGGGCCGAGTCCGCTGACCGGCCGGGAGTGCGAGGTGCTGAAGGCGTCGGTGGACGGCGCGACCGTCGCGGACATCGCGGCGAAGCTCCACCTGTCGGAGTCGACGGTCCGCAACTACCTTTCCGCGGCCATCGGCAAGACGGGCACCCGCAACCGCATGGAGGCGGTACGGGAGGCCCGTCAGCAGGGCTGGCTGTGACCGGCGGCGTCACAGGCCCAGGTCGCTCAGGCCCGGGTGGTCGTCGGGCCGTCGGCCGAGGGGCCAGTGGTACTTGCGTTCCGTTTCGCTGATCGGGAGGTCGTTGATGCTCGCCAGGCGGACCCGCATCAGGCCCTCCTCGTCGAACTCCCAGTTCTCGTTCCCGTAGGAGCGGAACCAGTTGCCCGTGTCGTCGTGGCACTCGTAGGCGAAGCGCACGGCGATGCGGTTCCCGTCGAACGCCCACAGCTCCTTGATGAGCCGGTAGTCCTGCTCCCTGGTCCACTTCCGGGTGAGGAAGGCGACGATCTCCGCACGGCCGTCGAGGAACTCGCCGCGGTTGCGCCAGCGGCTGTCGACCGTGTAGGCGAGGGCCACCCGCTCGGGGTCCCGGGTGTTCCACGCGTCCTCGGCCAGGCGGACCTTCTCGGCGGCGGTCTCCCGGGTGAACGGGGGCACAGGGGGCCTCGCGACCATGGTCGTCTCCTCGGGTGGCTCGGGTGGCTCGGGTGGCTCGGGTGGCTCGGGTGGCTCGGGTGGCTCGGTTGGCTCGGGTGCGGCACCCGGCACCGGCCGGGTGTGTTCGGCGGTTCATTCCATACCGGCCGGCCGGCCGTGGCAACGGCCCGCGCCAGAACCGGTGGCCGGGTCCGCCCCTTCAGCCCAGGGACGGCGCCGGCGCCGGCGTCCTGCGCGGCAGCCACAGCAGGATCAGCACCGCCGCGCCCAGCAGCATGACCGCGCTCGTACGGAAGGCGAGGGCGTAGCCGTCGGTCAGCGCCTGCGGGGTCGAGGCGCCCGCGGAGCGGCCGGCGGCGACGGTCGACAGGACGGCGAGTCCCAGCGAACCGCCCATCGTGCGCGAGGTGTTGATCAGGCCGGAGACCAGACCGGCGTCGCCGGGCGCCGCCCCCGAGGTGGCCAGCGAGGCGAGCGGGGTGGCGGCGAGGCCCGCCCCGAGCATCATGAGCACGCCGGGCAGCATGATCTCCGTGGCGTACGCCCCGTGCGGGCTCATCGCCGACTGCCAGCCGAACCCGGCCATGGCCACCACGGTCCCGAGCACCGCCACGTTCCGCGATCCGAGCACGGGCATGAGGCGCGGCGCCAGCTTCGAGCCGATCACCACGGCCAGCGAGCTGGGCACCAGCGCGAACCCGGCCTCCAGCGGCGAATAGCCGAGCACGTTCTGCGCGTACAGGGTCATGAAGTACCACATGGAGAACATGGCCGAACCGGATACGAGCATCGCCGCGTTCGCGGAGGCCACCGGCCGCTGCCGCAGCAGCCGCAGCGGCATGAGCGGCACGCTCGCCCGCGCCTCGGCCAGCAGGAACAGCCCGAGCAGCAGCAGCCCGGCGAGCAGCGGCACCAGGGTGGCCGCGGCCGTCCAGCCCTCGGACTCGGTCTGCACGATGCCGTACGCGAGCGTCGCGAGGCCCGCCGTGACCAGCAGCGCGCCCGGCAGGTCCAGCCGGTGCCGGTCCCCCGCCCGGCTCTCCACCAGCCAGACCAGGGAGCCGGCCAGCACCAGCGCGCCGACGGGCACGTTGATGAGCAGCACCCACCGCCAGGACAGCACGTCCACCAGCACCCCGCCGACCAGTCCGCCGGCGGCCCCGCCGCCCGCGCCCACCGCGGTCCAGGTGGCCACGGCCCGCGCGCGGGCCGGGCCCTGAGGCACCGCCGCGGTCAGCAGGGTCAGCGTCGCGGGCGCGAGCACGGCGGCGCCCAGTCCTTGCGCGGCGCGCGCGAGCAGCAACTGCCAGCCGTCCTGGGCGATCCCGCCGCCCAGCGAGGCCAGGGTGAACAGCCCGAGCCCCACGAGGAACATCCGCTTGCGTCCGTACAGGTCGCCGGCGCGTCCGCCGAGCAGCATGAACCCGGCGAAGGCGATGGCGTACGCGTTCACGACCCACTGGAGTCCCGGACCGCTCAGCCCCAGGTCGGTGCGCATCGACGGCAGCGCCACGTTGACCACGGACACGTCCAGCACGACGAGGAACTGTCCGGCGCAGGCGAGTGCCACGACCAGCCAGGTGGCGGGTGCGGTCCGGGTGCGTATTCGGGTGGGGTCAGCGGCTTCGAGCATGGGTGTCATGTTCTCAAGCCGGTTACGGTCCTTTCCATCGGAATTTCGGACCACGTGTGTCCGGGGCCGGACCTAGGCCGTGCGGCCTACGTCCTCGGCCCCGCTCGCACCGGGTCGCACCGCTCACACCGCCCGCACCAGGGTCACCACCGCGGCGCCGCCCAGTCCGATGTTGTGCGCCAGGCCGACCCGCGCCCCGGGCACCTGCCGTTCCCCCGCCTCGCCGCGCAACTGCCAGGCCAGTTCGGCGACCTGGGCGAGGCCGGTGGCGCCGAGCGGGTGCCCCTTGGAGATCAGGCCGCCCGACGGGTTCACCACCCATCGGCCGCCGTAGGTGGTGGCGCCGGACTCGACGAGTCCGCCGGACTCCCCGGTCGCGCACATGCCCAGTGCCTCGTACGTCAGCAGTTCGTTGACGGAAAAGCAGTCGTGGAGTTCCACCACGTCCACGTCGTCGATGCCGAGTCCGGCCCTCTCGTACGCCTGCCGGGCCGCCGTGCGGGACATCGGCAGGCCGACCACGTCGATGCAGGAGCCGGACGCGAAGGACTCCTCGGTGTCCGTGGTCATGGCCTGCCCGGCGATCTCGACGAGTCCGGCCGGCCCGTGCCGCTCGGCGAACCGTTCGGAGACCACCACGGCCGCCGCCGCGCCGTCCGAGGTCGGCGAGCACTGGAGCTTGGTCAGCGGCCGGTGCACGGTGCGGGCGGCGAGCACGTCGGCGACCTCGTACACGTCCTGGAACTGGGCGTTCGGGTTGTGCGCGGAGTGCCGGTGGTTCTTGGCGGCCACGGCGGCGAGCTGTGCCTCGGTGGTGCCGTACCGCTCCATGTGTTCGCGGGCCGCGTCGCCGAAGATCTGGGCGGTCGGCGGGGTCTGTTCGAAGCCGTGCCGGGCGGCCATCACGCCGTAGTGACGGGCGACCGGTGAGGTGGCGAAGTCCCCGCCGTCGGCGCCTGAGCCGAGCGCGCCGCGTTTCATCTTCTCGAAGCCGAGCGCGAGGACGCAGTCGCAGACGCCGCCCTCGACGAGTTGGCGGGCCAGCATCAGCGCGGTGGAGCCGGTGGCGCAGTTGTTGTTCAGGTTGTAGACGGGTACGCCGGTCAGTCCGAGTTCGTAGGCGGCGCGCTGACCGGCCGTCGAGGGCTGGAAGCAGTAGCCGACAGCAACCTGTTCTACTTCGGAGTAGGAGATTCCGGCGTCGGCGAGCGCGGCGCCGCCCGCTTCCCGCGCCATGTCCCAGTACTGCCAGTCACGGGTCTCGGGTTTCTCGAACCTGGTCATCCCGACCCCGGCCACATAGACCTTCATGACGCGTCAGACTAGAACGTGTTCCACTCGGAGACCATCCCCCTGACGAAGAATCAGATCCCCATGGGAAGGTCAAGGATCCGTCAGGGCTCGAAGCGACGGAATAGTTGCCCGCGCATACGAGGTTCACCGAGCACCCATCCCGCGCGGTTCATCGACCGACTTCTCTCTTCCGGCCCGGAGGCCATACTTCATGACGCACACGAACGACCAGCACCCCCGGAGAGCGAGCGGGGCCGTGGTCCCCGTCCTCGCCTTCGCCGGCATCGTGGTCGCGGTGATGCAGACCCTGCTCGTCCCGGTCGTCAAGGACCTGCCGCAGCTGCTGAGCACCTCGCCGAGCAACGCCACCTGGGTACTGACCTCGACCCTTCTGTCCGGCGCCGTGGCCACGCCGATCATGGGCCGCCTCGGCGACCTGTACGGCAAGCGGCGGATGCTGATATCCAGCCTCGCGGTGATGGTGATCGGCGCGCTGATCAGCGCGGTCACCAGCCAGCTGATCACGGTGATCGTGGGCCGTACGCTCCAGGGCTTCGCGATGGGTGCGATCCCGCTCGGCATCGGCCTGATGCGCGACATGCTGCCGCGCGAACGGCTCGGCTCGGCGATGGCCCTGATGAGTTCGTCCATCGGCGTCGGCGGCGGCCTCGCGCTGCCCGCCGCGGCCCTGGTCGCCCAGCACACCGACTGGCACGCCCTGTTCTACGGTGCCGCCGGCCTCGGCGTCCTCGCCATCCTGCTCACCCTCCTCGCCGTGCCCGAGTCCCCGATGCGGGCGTCCGGCACCTTCGACCTGCCGGGCGCGCTCGGCCTGTCCGCGGGCATGGTCCTGCTGCTCCTGCCGGTCACCAAGGGCAGCGACTGGGGCTGGTCGTCCGGCAAAACGCTCGGCCTGTTCGGCGCGGCCGTCGTGGTGCTGCTGCTGTGGGGCCTGATGGAACTGCGCGTCAAGGCACCCCTCGTCGACCTGCGCACCACCGCCCGCCGCGAGGTCCTGCTCACCAACCTCGCCTCGATCATGGTCGGGGTCTCCTTCTTCGTCATCTCGCTGGTCCTGCCCCAGCTGCTCCAGCTGCCGAAGTCCACCGGGTACGGCCTCGGCCAGTCGATGGTCGTCGCGGGCCTGCTGGTGGCGCCGCTCGGCCTGACGATGATGTTCACGGCACCCGTCTACGCCCGGCTCTCCGCGAAGTACGGCCCCAAGACCACCCTGATCCTCGGCATGCTGATCATCGGGGTCGGCTACGGCGCCGGCCTCGGCCTGATGAGCGCCGCCTGGCAGAGCGCCGTCATCTCGGTGATCATCGGCGCGGGCATCGGCCTCGCCTACTCCTCGCTGCCCGCGCTGATCGTCGGCGCGGTCCCGGCCGCGGAGACCGGCGCGGCCAACGGGCTCAACACCCTGATGCGGTCCATCGGTACGTCCGTGTCGAGCGCCGTCATCGGCATGGTGCTGGCCAACACGGCGAACAACGTGGGCGGCGTCGCGGTCCCGACCCTGCACGGCTTCCGTGTCTCCTTCCTGATCGCGACGGCCGCGGTGGCGGTGGGGCTCGTCCTGGCGGTGTTCCTGCCGAAGCCCCACCGCACCTCGCAACTGCGCGCCAGCAGCGAGGAGGAGGCCAACCTCAAGCACGCCGAGCAGGTGCTGCGCGGCTTCCGCGGCCGGGTCGTGGGCGCCGACGGCGCCCCGGTGGCCCGCGCCAAGGTCACCCTGATAGACCGCCGGGGCCGGCAGGCGGGCGCCACCGTCTCCGCGGAGGACGGCAGCTACGCGCTCGCCGTGCCCGCCGAGGGCCCCTACGTCCTGGCGGCGCGGGCCGCGGGCCACGGCCCGCACGCCTCCTCCGCGACCCACACGGGCGAGGACCGCCCGGTCGACCTGGACCTCGCCCTCCCCGGCGAGACCGTCCCCGCCTGAGTCCGCCGCCGGGCGGCACCGCCCGAAGCCGGCACCGCCGCACCCCCCGTCGCCCCGCGCCGGGGGGTGCGGCAGCATGAGCGCCCGTACGGACCCGCACACCGGCCCGCACCTGCGCACCCGGACCGGGTGGCCGACCGACCGAGAGGACCGCCATGCCCGCCGTGCCGAAGCCCGAGATCCTGGCCGCGTTCGAGGCGGCGAAGGGGTTCATGCCCCGGGACGAGGGGCTCGCGCTGTACGCGGCGGCCGTGGAGGCGGGACGGCTGGGGCTGCCGCTGCTGGAGGTCGGCACCTACTGCGGGCGTTCGACGATCCTGCTCGCGGACGCCGCCCGGCTCCACGGTGTGCAGGCGCTCACCGTGGACCACCACCGCGGCAGCGAGGAGCAGCAGCCGGGCTGGGAGTACCACGACCCGGAGACGGTCGACTTCGAGGTCGGTCTGATGGACACGCTGCCCGCGTTCCGCCGGACCCTGCACCGGGCGGGTCTTGAGGAGCACGTGGTCGCCCTGGTCGGCCGCTCGCCGCGGATCGCCGCCCTGTGGACCTCCCCGCTCGGCCTCGTCTTCATCGACGGCGGGCACACCGACGAGCACGCCGGCGCCGACTACGAGGGCTGGGCCCCCCGGCTGGCCCAGGGCGGACTGCTCGTCATCCACGACGTCTTCCCCGACCCGGCGGACGAGTTCACCGGCCAGGCCCCCTACCGGGTCTACCTCCGGGCGCTGGAATCCGGCGCGTTCACCGAGAGCGCGGGCCACGGCTCGCTGCGCGTGCTGCGGCGAACGGGGGCGGGGATCCGAGCCCCACGTTAGAGTCGCACCCGTGTCCTACCTAGGCCCCGACTTCGAACCCCAGCAACCGCGCCGCTCACGGCGCGCACCGCTCACGGTCGCGCTGGCCGCCCTGGTACCGGGCGCGCTGGCCGGCTGGCTCGTGTACGAGGCGGTGGGCGGCTCGCACGGCTCCGCCGCCGCGGGCGGCGCGGCCACGCCACCGGCGTCCTCGGCCTCCTCCGCGGCGTCCGCCGCCTCCGGGCGCTCGTCGGCGTCATCCGGCGCGCCGGACTCCTCGGGCTCCTCGGGCTCCTCGGGCTCCCCGCGCGACGACGCCAAACCGACGCCCGCGGCACCGGCCGCCACCGGCTCCGAGCCGCTCGCGGGGAAGGTGGTCGTCATCGACCCGGGGCACAATCCGGGCAACTTCCAACACACGGCCGAAATCAACCGCAAGGTAAATATCGGCAATAACGCCAAGGAATGCGACACCACGGGCACGTCCACCAACGACGGCTACCCGGAGGCGCAGTTCACCCTGGACGTCTCGCACCGGCTGCGCACGCTGCTGGAGCAGCAGGGCGCCACGGTGAAGCTGACCCATGACCACGACGACCCGCCGTGGGGGCCGTGCGTGGACGAGCGCGCCCGGATCGGCAACACCGCGCACGCGGACGCGGCGATCTCGATCCACGCGGACGGCTCGGCCACCGGCAACCGCGGATTCCACGTCATCCTGCCCGGCGCCGTGCACGCGGGCGGTGCCGACACCCGCCCGATCGTCGGCCCCTCCCGCGACCTCGGCGAGCGGATCGCGGGCAACTTCGTCCGCGCGACGGGCAGCGCGCCCGCCAACTACGTCGGCGGCGGCACGGGCCTCGTCACCCGCGAGGACCTGGGCGGTCTCAATCTGTCAACGGTTCCGAAGGTCTTCATCGAGTGCGGCAACATGCGCGACAGCAAGGACGCGGCGGAGTTGACCAGCGGCGCCTGGCGGCAGAAGGCGGCGGAGGGCATCTCTGAGGGAATCATGAGTTTCCTGCGCAGGTAGGGTTCCGCGCGCCACACCGGGCGGACAGCGTGATCGCACGGACGATATGGTCCCTACCACGAGGGGCCGCCCCCCGCTGCTGCACACCGGGCCCCGAGGGCGACACGGCGCAAGCGACGCCTCCACCGACGACGAGAAGACCTACGAAGGACCTGAAGTGAACATCCGCTCCCTCACTAGGGGCGACGGCGTGGTGATCGGAGCAGCGGTGTTGCTGTTGATCGCGTCGTTCCTCGACAACTACTCGTACAACGGGGTTCCGAGCAACATCGACCTGCCGAGCCTGTGGTCCAGCGCTCCGGTCATGTTCGGCGTCGTCCTCGCCGGGATCATCGGCGCCGCGCTCGTCGTCGTCTCCCGGTTGCAGCCGCAGCCCCGCAAGGTGGCCGGTCTCGACCTCGGCCCGTTCGGCGTGGCCTTCTCCGTCTTCGCCGCGTGGAGCGCGCTCGGCAACGTCATCGACCCGGCCGGCTCCGCGAACAACCTGGGCGGCTCCGCCGAGGGCCCCGGCGCCGGCACCGGTCTGGTCCTCGCCCTCGTCGCCACCCTGGTCATGGCGGCGGCGGCCATCGCCACCCCGCTGCTGCCCGCCCTCCAGGCCAAGCTGGTCCCGGCGCCCAGGCCCGCCGCCCCACAGCCGTACGGCGCCCAGCCCCAGAGCGGCTACGGCTACCCCGGTGCCGCGCAGCAGCCGTACGGCGGCCAGCCCCAGCCGGGTCAGCCCCAGCCGGGCCAGCAGCAGGCCCAGCCGTTCGGCCAGCCGCAGTCGGCTCCGCAGCAGCCCCAGCCGCCGGCCCCGGCCGCGGCGGAGTTCTCGCCGTTCTGGTTCGCCGTGCCGGTGCCGCGCCCGCTGTTCGCCGAGGACGGCTCGCCGGCCCCGATCGCCGAACTGGCACCGGGCACCTGGTACCTGGCGGTCGAGCAGCGCGGGACGCAGCTCGTCGCGCAGACCCAGGACGGCCGCCGCGGTGTGCTCCAGGACACCTCCGGCATCCAGCGCGGCTGAGCCGCCACCGGTCCGCGACCGACGACCGACGGCCACCGGCCCCTCGCCCTTCCGGGCGGGGGGCCGGTGCCGTACAGTCACCGCATTGTCTGACGGATCGTCAGGAGGCAGTGATGCGGCTCGGTCTCGCACTCGGCTACTGGGGGCGCGGCCCGGCCGCGGACCACGTGCCGCTGGCCCGGGAGGCCGAGCGGCTCGGCTACCACTCGGTGTGGACGGCGGAGTCCTGGGGTTCGGACGCGTTCACCCCGCTGACCTGGATCGCGGCGCGCACCTCAAGGATCCTGCTGGGGACGGCGGTCGCCCAGATGGCGGCCCGCTCCCCCACCACCACCGCGATGCACGCCCTCACCCTGGACCACCTCTCGGGCGGACGGATGCTGCTGGGCCTCGGGCTGTCCGGGCCGCAGGTGGTGGAGGGCTGGTACGGCCGCCCGTTCCCGAAGTCGCCGCTGACCGCGACCCGGGAGTACGTCGACGTCGTACGGCAGGTGCTGCGCCGGGCCGCGCCGGTGACGGTGGACGGCGCCTTCCACCCGCTGCCCTACCGCGGCCCGGACGCCACCGGCCTGGGCAAGCCGCTCAAGTCGATCACCCACCCGCTACGGGCCGGCCTCCCGGTCCTGCTCGGCGCCGAGGGCCCGAGGAACGTCGCCCAGACCACCCGGATCGCGGACGGCTGGCTGCCGCTGTACTGGTCCCCGAACCGGCCCGAGGTGTACGGCCCCGCCCTCCGCGACCTGCCCGAGGGCTTCCTCGTCGCCCCCATGGCCCAGGTCAGGGTCTGCGCCGACGTCGCCGAGGGGCTGCTCCCGGTCAAGGCCATGCTCGGCTTCTACATCGGCGGCATGGGGCACGCGGCCCGCAACTTCCACGCCGATCTGATGGCCCGCATGGGATACGCCGACGAGGCGCGGAAGATCCAGGAGTTGTTCCTGTCCGGGCGCCGGGAGGAGGCCGTGCGGGCCGTGCCGGACGCGTTCGCCGACGAGATCTCGCTGGTCGGCCCGCGGGAGCGGATCGCCGAACGGCTCACGGCGTGGCGCGCGGGCCCGGTGACGGACCTGCTGGCCCTCGCGCCGGACCCGCACACGCTCCGCGTGCTGGCGGAACTCAACTCCTAGCGCCGCTGGTCAGTTGCGAGGTCGTCGGCACCTGGTTGTGCACGACCGCGCCCTGACTCCGTCCGGCGTCCTTCACCTGGTTGATGACGTTGTTGAAGGAGTCGGCCGCCTGGTTGCCGGAGTTGCCGCCCCTGCGCAGACTGGCCGGCAGGTTCTTGAGCCCCTCGATGCCCCGCTCCAACGGGGCGAGTGCCCTGGCCAGCGCCGGATCGCCCTGGGCGTTGCGCACCGCGGCCTTCAGCCGGTTGTACGAGAAGGCACCCGCGAGCGCGGCCTTGACCAGAGCGGTCCTGCGGTGCTTCGCGCCCCTCTTGAACTTGCCTTCCCTGGCGGGCTTGACGATCCACTTGTACGTCGCCCCGGCCGCGAGGCCGGCGTTCAGCACGAACCGGGTCTTGGCGAACTTCTGCCGCTGTGCGGACGTGCTGGGACTGGGCGTGGCAGCGAGGTGCACCGCTGCCGCCGGTGTCTCCTCCCGGCTGGTGGTGCTGCTGCTCCCGCAGGCGGTGGCGCCGGCCAGCAGGGCGCAGCACACGACGAGCGCGACGACGAGGCGCCGCATCGGTACAGTCACGGGATTCCCTCCGGGATCTTTTCCCCGAGCAGACAGAGTCCTCCCCGTCCCCCTTCTCCCTCCCCGGCCTTCCCCCCGGCTCCCGCCCCGGCCGGAAAAGACCTCTTCCGGCAGCGTCTCGCCACGGCGCCGACTACGCCACTCGGGGGATGGCCGTTCAATTTTCACCTTCCGCCGGCCACACGCCGCGCCCCGCCGGGCCCCGGGGAACCGGGCGACGAGCCACGCCATATCCGCGGCCCGCCTCCACCGCAACCGGCGGTGACGAAGTTCGCGCGCCCGCTCGCCACGAACGCCGGCTCCGCGCTGCGGTGCGCCCGTGCCGCGGCTCAAGGGTCCTCAGGAGCGCGGCGGTCGGCCCGCGCGGTCACGGCGCACGGGTACGGCACGGCGCACGGGTACGGCACGGCGTACGGGTACGGCACGGCGGCGCCGGTCACGGTGCCGGTGCCGCACGGCCGGAAGCGGCGGGCGCCGGACGAGTGCCCCGCGCGGTCCGGGCCGCGCGGGGCTACGCGCAGCAGTCGGGGTCGAGGCCGTGCGGCAGGCGGGCGCCGCCGAACACCGCGCAGGTGGCCTCGTGGCCGCCGAGCGCGGCCACGGCGAGCAGCAGGGAGCCCGCCGTCCAGGTGGTGAGTTCGCGGGGCCAGACGGTGTCGTCGTCGAAGACGTAGCCGGTCCAGTACAGGCCGGAGGCCGTGTCGCGCAGGTGCTGGATGGAGCGGAGGATCTCCAGGGCTCGGTCGGACTCGCCCATCGCCCACAGGGTCAGCGCGAGTTCGGCGGACTCGCCGCCGGTGACCCAGGGGTTGGGCACCACACAGCGGACACCGAGGCCGGGCACGACGAAGCGGTCCCAGCCCTCCGCCATGCGGGACTCGGCCTCCGCCGTCGGCAGCGCGCCGCCGAGGACCGGGTAGTACCAGTCCATCGAGTAGCGGCTCTTGTCGAGGAACCGCTCCGGGTGGCGGCGTATCGCGTGGCGCAGCGCGCCGAGGGCCAACTCCCAGTCGGGTTGGGACTCCTCGCGCTGCTCGGCGATGGCGAGCGCGCAGCGCAGCGCGTGGTGGACGGAGGAACTGCCGGTGAGCAGCGCGTCGGTGGTGGCGGTGCCGTCGTCCGCGCGCCGCCAGCCGATCTGCCCGCCGGGCCGTTGCAGCCGCAGCACCCACTCCACCGCCGCGTACACGGACGGCCACATGCGGTCGAGGAAGGTGTCGTCGCCGGTGGCGAGGTAGTGGTGCCAGACGCCGACGGCTATGTAGGCCACGAAGTTGGACTCGCGCCCGCGGTCCGTGACGTCGTCGTGCGCGCCGTCCGAGTAGGCCGCGTACCAGGAACCGTCGTCGTTCTGGTGGCGTGCCAGCCAGGCGTACGCGCGCTCCGCCGCCGCGTGCTCGCCCGCCGCGTCGAGCGCCATGGCGGTCTCGGTGTGGTCCCACGGGTCGAGGTGGTGGCCGCGGAACCAGGGGATCGCGCCGTCCTCCCGTTGCACGGCGAGCAGCCCGCCTACGGTCGCGGCGGCCTGCTCGGCGGTGAGGACCCCGGGCAGGACGAGGTGTTCTGTCCGGGGCGTGGTCACCGGGTGGCCGCCTCGGTGACCTCGGCGTCCTCGGGCGCCTCGGGCACGCCGGGGAGGTGGGGCTTGGTCGCGTACGCCACGAAGCTCTTGCCGAGCACCGGGTTCAGCGCCCGTTCCGCGACCCGGGTGGCGAGCGGCTTCTTCATGATGTCCCAGACCAGCAGCTTGTGGTACGCCCGCACCGGCAGCGCCTTGTCGTTGTCGACGCCGAAGGCGCACTTCAGCCACCAGTACGGGGAGTGCAGGGCGTGGGCGTGGTGGGTGCCGTACGGGGTGAGGCCCGCGCCGCGGATCTTCGCGAGCAGTTCGTCGGCGCGGTAGATGCGGATGTGGCCGCCCTCGACCTCGTGGTAGGCGTCGGACAGTGCCCAGCAGACCTTCTCGGGCCCGTGGCGCGGCACGGTGACCGCGATGCGGCCGCCGGGCTTGAGCACCCGCGTCATCTCGGCGAGTACGCCCTTGTCGTCGGGGATGTGCTCCATCACCTCGGAGATGATGACGACGTCGAAGGACTCGTCGGGGAAGGGCAGCGCGAGGGCGTCGCCCTCCATCGCCGTGGCGGTGGCGCCCGCGGGCGCCTCGCCCGCCTCCCGCATGGCCGCGAACCACTTGGCGACCTCGCGGATCTCCTCGCCGTCGCGGTCCAGCGCCACGACCCGCGCGCCCCGCCGGTAGCACTCGAAGGCATGCCGGCCGGCTCCGCAGCCGAGGTCCAGGACGCGGTCGCCCGGGGCGAGCGGGAACCGGGTGAAGTCGACGGTCAGCACGTGGCCCTGCTTTCACGGTTGGGGTCGGCGTCGGTGCCTGCGGTGGTACCGGATACGACGGCGGCGCCGGACACCACGACCCGGCCGGCCGCCCCCGGCTCGGCCCCGGCCCGACCGGCCGCCAGGCGGACGGGCCCGTCCGTGACACCCGCGGCGGCCCCGTCCGCCGGTTCGGCGCCGGGCGGGGCCTCGGCGGCCGGTGTTAGCTCCGGGCGACCGCGCCGCGAGCCCGCACGGGTGGCCGGTGTGCCGCCGGCGCGGGCGATGGACTCGCGGTAGTGGGCAACCGTTCCTTCAGCGGCTCGGGCCCAGGTGAAGTGGCGCAGGACCCGTTCGCGGCCCGCGCGGCCGAGGCGGGTGCGCAGCTCCGGGTCGCCGAGGAGCCTGTTCAGTCCGGCGGCCAGCGCCCCCGCGTCGCCGGGCGGCACGGCCAGGCAGGTCTCCCCGTCCCGGCCGGCCACCTCGGGGATCGCACCGCCGGTCGTGGCGAGCAGCGGGGTGCCGGTGGCCATGGCCTCGGCGGCGGGCAGCGAGAAGCCCTCGTACAGCGACGGCACGCAGGCCACCTCGGCGGAGCGGATCAGGTCGACGAGTTCGGCGTCCGTGACGCCCTTCACGAACTCGACGGCGCCCTCAAGGCCGTACCGCTCGACGGCCTGGGCGACCGGTCCGGCCTCGGCCCGTCTGCCGACGACGACGAGGTGCGCGCCGGGGTGCTCGGTCCGTACCTTCGCCAGCGCCTCGACGAGGAAGACGAGGCCCTTGAGCGGCACGTCGGCGCTGGACGTGGTCACGATCCGGCCCGGCAGAACGGGCACGGCCGGATCCGGCGCGAACAGGTCGGTGTCGGCGCCGATGTGGACGACGTGGAGGCGGTCGTCGCGCACCCCGAGGTGGTCGACGATCTCCTGCCGGGAGGTGCCGGAGACGGTGAGGATCGACGGCAGGCGGCGGGCGACCCGCTTCTGCATGCGGGTGAAGCCGTACCAGCGGCGCACCGAGGCGCGGCGGCGCCATCCGTCGGCGGCGTCCAGCTCCAACCGCCGGTCCACGGTGATGGGGTGGTGGACGGTGGTGACCAGGGGGGCGCCGAGATCGCCCAGCAGTCCGTAGCCGAGCGTCTGGTTGTCGTGCACGACGTCGAACTCGCCCCGGCGGGCGCGCAGGTGGCGGCGGGCGCGGAGCGAGAAGGTGAGCGGTTCGGGGAAGCCGCCGGTCCACATCGTGCCGACTTCGAGGGCGTCGATCCAGTCCCGGTACTCGTCCCGCCGGGGGGTGCGGAAGGGGTCCGGCTGGCGGTAGAGGTCAAGGCTGGGCAGCTCGGTCAGGGTGAGTCCGGGGTGGCCCTCGTCGAGGACGGGGTAGGGCTGGGAGCCGATGACCTCGACCCGGTGGCCGAGGCGGGCCAGTTCGCGGGAGAGGTGGCGGACGTAGACGCCCTGTCCGCCGCAGAACGGGTTCCCTTTGTAGGTGAGCAGCGCGATGCGCAACGGCCCCTCCGCCCCGCCCCCGGCTCCTCGGCCCCGCTCGGTCGGGGCGGGCTCCGCACCGGCTGCGGGACCGTCTTCCGCCCCCTCACCCCTGGCCTCAGCGGTCACTCCGGGCCCCCCCTCTCCCTGCGCTGTCCCGCGAGATTACGCCGGGACGCTAATCTAGAACAAGTTCCAGACTTGATCGTTCAAGAGGCTCTGAATCTACCGGCAAGTAGGGGTGCCGTGAGCGCTGGATCGGGTGATTCACGCCACGACCCGCCCCTACCATGCTGTGCGATCACCAGCCTTCACCGACCGTCACGGAGCGGGACCCATGCCAGCGCAAGCCAAGGCGGACGCCAGCGCCGCCCCATCGAGGCAGCCGGCCTCGTCGCCCCTCACGGAGCGGCAGGAGGCCCGCCGCCGCCGGATCCTGCACGCGAGCGCGCAGCTGGCCAGCCGGGGCGGCTTCGACGCGGTGCAGATGCGGGAGGTGGCCGAGTCCTCCCAGGTGGCGCTCGGCACGCTGTACCGGTACTTCCCGTCCAAGGTGCACCTGCTGGTCGCCACCATGCAGGACCAGCTGGAGCACCTGCACGGCACGCTGGGCCGCAAGCCCCCGCTGGGCGAGACGGCGGCCGAGCGGGTCGCCGAGACGCTGATGCGGGCCTTCCGCGCCCTCCAGCGCGAGCCGCACCTGGCCGACGCCATGGTGCGCGCCCTGACCTTCGCGGACCGCAGCGTGAGCCCGGAGGTCGACCAGGTCTCCCGGCAGACCACGGCGCTCGTGCTGGACGCGATGGGCCTGGAGAACCCGACCTTGGAGCAGCTGTCCGCGGTCCGTGTCATCGAGCACACCTGGCACTCGGCCCTGATCACCTGGCTCTCGGGCCGCGCCTCCATCGCCCAGGTCAAGATCGACATCGAGACGGTGTGCCGGCTGATCGACCTGACGGCCCCGGAGGCCCAGCAGCAGGCCCCCCGGGGGCGGAAGTGACACCGGGCCGGAGACGGCCGGAGCAGACGAAAACCTACGAGACGGGTTCCCTTCGCCGGTATTGCCCGGATCAGGTATTGGAGGTCGCCTTCCGGCCCAACCACTGCCTTCCGGCCTCTCAGCCCTACCGTCGACGTCGGCCCCGGCGGATGCTTGCGCGTCTCGCCCGAGTCGGCTACTCCGGTCGAACTCCCTCACTCGCCTCGTAGGCCACCACCAGGATAAGACTCCTGAAGCGGGACATAAAACCCCAGAAGCGGAGATTTTACTCTTCTGGTGGGAATACCTGCTCCCCGCCCGCCGCCAGCGTGATCACGATGGCCTCCACGGGGCAGCTCTCCGCCGCCGCCAGCACCTGCTCATTGGTGTCGGTGTCCGCCTCGACGGGCCGGGACTGGCGCCCGGGGTCGAGGCGGAAGCCGTCGGGGGCGTGGTGGACGCACTGGGCCGAGCCGATGCAGACGGAGCGGTCGACCTCGATGTGCCAGCGGTCGCCCATCGCCTACGCCTCCCAGCCCGCCGGCAGGTGGATCATCTTGTGCTCCAGGTACGCGTCGTAGCCCTCGGGCCCGAACTCCCGCCCCAGACCGGAGTTCTTGTAGCCGCCGAACGGGCCGAGCATGTCCAGGCTGAAGGTGTTCACCGAGTACGTGCCGGTGCGCACCTGCCGGGCGATCTCGACGCCGTGCCCGGCGTCGGCCGTCCACACGCTGCCGGACAGCCCGTAGTCGGAGTCGTTGGCGATCTTCAGCGCCTCGGACTCGTCGCCGTACGGCAGCAGGCAGATCACCGGTCCGAAGATCTCCTCCCGGGCGATCCGCATCGAGTTGTCGACGTCGCCGAAGAGGGTGGGCTCGACGTACCAGCCGCGCTCCAGGCCCGCCGGCCGGCCGCCACCGGTGAGGATCTTGGCGCCCTCCTCCTGGCCGATGCGGATGTAGTCGAGGTTGCGCTGCTGCTGGCGCCGGGCGACCAGCGGGCCGACCTGGGTGGCCGCGTCCAGCGGGTCGCCGACCGTGAGCGCGCTCGCCGCCTGCGCGAAGGCGTCCGCGAACTCGTCGTAGCGGGACCGGGGCAGCAGGATGCGGGTCTGGGCCACGCACGCCTGGCCGTTGTTCATCCAGGCCGCCGGGACGATGCCCGCGACCGCGGTCTCGACGTCCGCGTCCGGCAGCACGACCGCCGCCGACTTGCCGCCCAGTTCCAGGGTGACCCGGGTGAGGTGGCGCGCGGCCACCTCCATGACCCGCTTGCCCGCCGCCACCGAGCCGGTGAAGGAGACCTTGTCGACGCCGGGGTGGCCGACCAGGTACTCGCTGACCTCGCGGTCGGCGGGCAGGATCGACAGCACGCCGTCGGGCAGCCCGGCCTCGCGGGCGATCTCGCCGAGGAGGTAGGCGTCCAGCGGCGACTCGGGGGACGGCTTGAGGATCACCGTGCAGCCGGCGAGCAGGGCGGGCGCGAGCTTGGCGGCGGCGACGAACTGCGGCACGTTCCAGGGGACCACGGCGGCGACCACCCCGACCGGCTCGCGCCGCACCATGATCTTCCCCAGCGCCCCGTCGCGCGTCTCCTCGTACGTGTGGCCGCGGGCGACGGTGATCGCCGAGTCCCAGACCATCATCGCGCCGAGCGCCTGCGCGAGGACGCTCCACGAGTACGGCGACCCGTTCTCGGAGGAGATCACCCGGGCGATCTCCTCGTGCCGGACGGCGATGCCGTCCTTGATGCGGGTGACGACCGCGATCCGCTCGTCGAGGCTCGTCCGCGGCCAGGGGCCCTGGTCGAACGCGGTCCGGGCGACGGCGACGGCCCGGTCCACATCGGCCGGCGAGGCGTGCGGGACGCGGCCGATGACCTCTTCGGTGTGCGGGGAGATCACCTCGATGACGTCCCCGCCCAGGGGATCGGTCAACTCCCCGCCGATGAACAGCTGTCCGTGTTCCACGAGCTCGGTCATGGCCGACTGCCTCCTGCGGCACGATTTCTGACGCTGTATCAGAAACGGATACCAGGTCTCCTCGAACTAGTCCACGGCAGGACACCACCGGCCCGGCCGGAACCCCGCCCGCACCACCGGCTCGACCGGCCCCCGTCCACACCGCGCCCGGCGCGCGGCCACCGGCTTCCGGAATCGGCGGGCGCCCGGGGCAACCGATGAAACCGGTTCTAGTTATAGTGGGCCGGGGAGGCCATGATGGCGGAGACGTTCGATCACGGTGGCGGTGTGCGGTCCGTGGCGGTGCCCATACCGGACAACCCGCTCGGCCGCACACTGGTGTACGTCGTGGACACCGACCGGGGCCCGGTACTGGTCGACACCGGCTGGGACGACCCGGCGTCGTGGGACACGCTGGCGTCCGGCCTGTCGGCCTGCGGCACCTCGGTGGCGGAGATCCACGGGGTCGTCATCACCCACCACCACCCCGACCACCACGGGCTGTCCGGCCAGGTGCGCGAGGCGTCCGGCGCGTGGGTGGCGATGCACGCGGCCGACACCGCGGTGGTACGGCGCAACCGCAAGGCCCGCCCCGAGCGCTGGCTCGACTACATGCGCGCCAAACTCACCGCGACCGGCGCCCCGGAGGAACACCTGGCCGCCCTGCGCACACCGGGCGCCCTGCAACGGCGGCCGCCCGCCCTCCCGGACCGCGAGATCGTCCCCGGCGACCTCCTGGACCTGCCCGGCCGCCGACTGCGCGCCGTCTGGACGCCGGGGCACACACCCGGTCACGTCTGTCTGCACCTGGAGGAGGCGCACCCCGCCGGGCTGCCGGGACACGGCCGGCTGTTCTCCGGCGACCACCTGCTCCCGAAGATCACGCCGCACATCGGCCTGTACGAGGACCCCTCCGCCCAAGGGGGCGGGGCCGGGCCGCACGGAGCCGAGAACCTGGCGGAGGCCATCGATCCGCTCGGCGACTACCTCGACTCCCTGGAACGCGTCGGCCGGCTGGCCCCCGCCGAGGTGCTACCGGCCCATCAGTACGCCTTCACCGACGGGCCCGCCCGGGTACGGGAACTGCTCGCGCACCACGAGGAGCGGCTGGCCGGCCTGCTGACCCAACTCGTCGAACCGCTCACGCCCTGGCAGTTGGCCGAGCGGATGGAGTGGAACCGGCCCTGGCCCCAGATCCCGCACCCCTCCCGGAACATCGCCGCCGCGGAGGCAGAGGCCCATCTGCGCCGCCTGGTGAAGCAGGGCCGAGCCGAACCGGTGCCGGGCACCGACCCGCTGAGGTACGTCCGGACGGCGTGAGCGGACGGTACGACCGGACGGCGTGACCGGGCCATGTGACGGGAGCGCCTTCCCCGGACCGCGTGCCGGGACCGCTACCCCGGACCGCTACCCCGGACCGCGTGACCTGACCGCATTCCCCGACCGCTTCCGGACGACGCGACCGAGCCGCTTCCCCGGACCGTGTTCCCGCACCCCGCACCCCCCTTCGCCCCATCGCCCGGCCCTCTGTCGCGGCCACCCCTCGGGGGTCCGGAGGTGGGCCGGTAGAGTGACTGGGTCGTCATCACACCCGTACGGGGGGAAGCCGGTGCAATTCCGGCGCTGACCCGCAACCGTGAACCGGCCGTCGAGGCCCGGTGAGCCGGACTGCCCCGGACGGAACGTGACCGGCTCAGGTGCGTCGGCATCCGCCCGCGCACGGCACCGTCGAGGTTTACGGGGCCGAGCCGCCCGGGGTGTCCCGTGCTGCCCGGCTTCCTCGCGAACCGACCCGCGAAGAGAGGCACCCGCCGAGCATGAACGTCCGCCGCAGCGCAGCGGTCCTGGCCGCCGTCGGCGTGCTCGCCGCCGCGTCACCCGCCCTGGCCGCGAGCCCTTCGCCGTCCCCGTCGACGGTGCTCCCGTCCGGCCTGTACGGCGCCACCGACCCGAAGTTCGACGGCGTCTGGCGCCAGTCGCTGGCGCTGCTCGCCCAGCGCACCGTGTCCGTGACGCCCGCCGCCAAGGCCGTGGACTGGCTGGCCGGACAGCAGTGCGCGGACGGGGCGTTCGCCGCGTTCCGCGCCGATCCGGGGCGGGCCTGTGACGCCAAGGTGCCGGTCGACACCAACAGCACGGCCGCCGCCGTCCAGGCCCTCACCGCGACCGGCGGCCACGACAGCGCCGTCGGCAAGGCCGTGACCTGGCTGAAGTCGGTGCAGAACAAGGACGGCGGCTGGGGGTACACGCCGGGCGGCGCGAGCGACGCGAACTCCACGGGCGTCGTCGTCGGCGCGCTCGTGGCGGCCGGCGAACGGCCCGCGGCAGTGGTCAAGGACGGCCGCTCGCCGTACGACGCGCTGCTGGGACTGGCCCTGCCCTGCTCCGGCGACGACGGAGGCGCCTTCGCCTACCAGCCGGACAAAAAGGGCGCGTTGACGGCCAACGCGGACGCCACCGCGGCGGCCGTGGTGGGCGTGCTGGGCGCGGGCCTCGCCGCGAAGGCGGCCGGAGCGGGCGACGCTTCGAGCGGGGCGCCCGGCACGGGCTGCGCCGCCACCGGAAAGCCCACCCCCGAGCAGGCCGCGGCCGACGGCGCTGCCTACCTCGCCCGTGCGGTCGCCAAGGACGGCCACCTCACCTCCGCCCTCGCGGGCGCCCCCGAACAGCCCGACTACGGCAACACCGCCGACGCGGTGGTCGCGCTCGCCGCGCAGGGCGGGGCGGACCGGGCCGCGAAGCCGCTGGCGTGGCTGGAGAAGAACGCGGCGGCCTGGGCGAAGCAGAACGGACCGGCCGCGTACGCTCAGCTGATCTTCGCGGCGCACGCGACCGGCACCGACCCGCGCGACTTCGGCGGTACGGACCTGGTGCGGGCGCTGGGCGCGACCGGCCCGGCACCGCAGGCGGCCGGGCAGGCGCAATCGGGCGACGGCCCGGAGGCGGCGGACCGGAAGGACGACGGCGGCTCGGGCACCGGCGTCTGGTGGATCATCGGCACCGGCCTGGTCGCGGGCGTCGGCATCGGCTTCCTGCTCAGCGGCCGCAGGAAGCGGCAGCACCTGTGACCGGGCCGCGCCGCGGTGTGCTCCTGCTGCTGGCCGCGCTCCTGTTCTGGGGCGGCGCGGGCCAGGCGCAGGCCGTCGGCTACCGCTACTGGTCCTTCTGGGACCGCGCGGGCGACCGGTGGACGTACGCCACCGAGGGTCCGTCGCTGGCCCGCCCCGCCGACGGCGCCGTCCAGGGCTTCCGGTTCGCGGTGAGCGAGGACTCCGCCGACGCGACGTATCCGCGCGGCACGGCCCGCTTCGCCGAGATCTGCGCGCACACGCCCGCTCGGGCGGGCCACAAGCGGGTGGCACTGGTCATCGACTTCGGTACGGCGGCGGACGCGCCCGGCGCCGAGACACCGCCGAAGGCGCGGACCGCCTGCGCGGTACTGGCACCCGACGCGACGACGGCCGAGGGCCTGGCGGCGGTCGCCGGACCGCTGCGCTACGACTCCAACGCCCTGCTGTGCGCCATCGCCGGCTACCCGGAGAAGGGCTGCGGCGAGCAGGTGGCGGCCACGGACGACAAGCCGACGAGCGCCGCGAAGCGGCCGACGGCGGGCGAGGACGGCGGCAACGGGCCGTCGCTCGGCCCGTGGGCGGGCGGGGCGGCGGTCGTCCTGCTGGGCGCGGCGGCACTCTGGCAGGCCCGACGGCGCCGGGATGCGTAGGCACCGCCATGCGTGAGGGCCACGACCACGAGCCGTCGCCGCCCGCAGCCCCAGCCGGTCCGAACGATCCGAACGGTCCGAACGGGATGAACGGGACGAACGCCGCCGACGGGACGGGCTCCGGGAACGGGACGGGCTCCGGGAACGGGACGGACGGCACCGGCGGCACGGACGCGCCCGACGCCACCGGTCGCGGGCCCGCACCCCGCGCGGCCGACACCAGTGGCCCGCCCGCCGACGACCACCCGGACGGTGCCGACGGCCCGGACGACACCGGAAACGACACCCCCCGCCGGCCCGCACCCCGCGCCGACCACGCGAGCACCCACAGACACCGCAACACACGCGGCACCCCGCACGGCGACGGCAACGGGCGCCCCTCGGCCGCCGAGGGGCCGGCCCGCGGCGGCCGGGTGGCCGCGGCCCGCGCGGGCGGCACGGTGCGGCGGCCCCGTACGGTCGTGCACCCCGGGGCCTGGTGGGGCTGGGCGATCGGGCTCGGGGTCGGGGCCAGCCGGACCGGCAATCCGCTGCTGCTCGGGCTGCTCGTCGCGGCGGCGGGCTATGTGGTGGCCACCCATCGCAGCACCGCCCCCTGGGCCCGCTCCTACACGGCGTTCGCCAAGCTCGCGCTCGCCGTGCTGGTCGTCCGCCTGGTCTTCGCGGTGGTCCTCGGCTCCCCGATCCCCGGCACGCACGTCCTCCTCACCCTCCCCGAAGTCCCGCTCCCGCACTGGGCGCAGGGCATCCGGCTGGGCGGCCGGGTCACCGCCGAGTCGCTGGTCTACGCGTTCTACGACGGCCTGAAACTGGCCACGCTGCTGATCTGCGTGGGCGCGGCCAACGCCCTCGCCAACCCGGCCCGGCTGCTCAAGTCCCTGCCGGGCGCCCTGTACGAGATCGGCGTGGCCGTGGTCGTCGCGCTGACCTTCGCGCCGAACCTGATCAGCGACGTACAGCGGCTGCGGGCCGCCCGCCGGCTGCGGGGCCGCCCGGACCGCGGTGTACGGGGGCTGCTCCAGGTGGGTCTGCCGGTCCTGGAGGGCGCCCTGGAGCGTTCCGTCGCGCTGGCCGCCGCGATGGACGCGCGTGGTTACGGCCGTACCGCCGACGTGCCCGTCGCCGTCCGCCGTACCACCGCCGGGCTGACCCTGGGCGGTCTGCTCGGCGTGTGCGCGGGAACGTACGGGCTGCTGACCGCCGCGGGCGGCGGCTACGGGCTGCCGGTGCTGCTCGCCGGGGTCGTCGCCGCCCTCGCGGGGCTGCGGCTGGGCGGCCGACGCTCGCCGCGCACCCGGTACCGGCCCGACCCGTGGAACGCCCGTGCCTGGCTGGTCACCGGGTCCGGTGCCGCCGTCGCCGCGCTGCTCGCCCTCGCCGCGGCCCGCGACCCGGCCGCCCTCGATCCGGGGGTCGTCCCGCTCACCGCGCCCGCGCTGCCCCTGTGGCCGGCGGCGGCCGTACTCCTCGCCCTGCTGCCCGCCCTGGTGGTCCCCAAGGAGCCGTCGTGATCCCCGCAGGAGCCGCCGTGATCCCCAAGGAGCCCTCGTGATCCGCTTCGAGGACGTCAGCGTGACGTACGCCGGTGCCGTCGAACCGGCCGTCCGAGGCGTGGACTTCGAGGTGCCGGAGGGTGAGCTGGTGCTGCTCGTCGGCCCGTCCGGCGTCGGCAAGTCGACGGTGCTGGGCGCGGTGGGCGGCCTCGTCCCGCACTTCACCGGCGGCACCCTGCGCGGCCGGGTCACGGTCGCGGGCCGGGACACCCGTACCCACAAGCCGCGCGAACTCGCCGACGTCGTCGGCACGGTGGGCCAGGATCCGCTCGCGCACTTCGTGACGGACACGGTGGAGGACGAACTCGCCTACGGGATGGAGTCGTTGGGGCTCGCCCCGGCCGTGATGCGGCGGCGGGTGGAGGAGACCCTGGACCTGCTCGGGCTGGCCGATCTGCGGGAGAGGCCCATCGCCACCCTCTCCGGTGGCCAGCGCCAGCGGGTCGCGATCGGCTCGGTGCTCACCCCGCACCCCCGGATACTGGTCCTCGACGAGCCGACGTCGGCGCTGGACCCGGCCGCCGCGGAGGAGGTCCTCGCGGTGCTCCAGCGGCTGGTCCACGATCTGGGCACAACGGTCCTGCTGGCCGAGCACCGGCTGGAGCGGGTGATCCAGTACGCCGACCAGGTGCTGCTGCTGCCCGCGCCGGGCGCCGCGCCCGTGCTCGGCGCCCCGGCCGAGGTGATGGCCGTCTCGCCGGTGTACCCGCCGGTGGTGGACCTGGGCCGGCTGGCCGACTGGAGCCCGCTCCCCCTGACGGTGCGGGACGCCCGCCGCAGGGCGGCTCCCCTGCGCACCCGCCTAGCCGGTCACGCCCCTTCCCATTCCCACCCGTCCCCGGCCCCGGACCCCGGTCCGGACCCGGGCCGGGACTCGCCCCCAGGCCCGACACCGACGCCTGCCCCTGACGCCCAGGTCCCTGCCCCTGACGCCCAGGTCCCTGCCCTTGCCGCCCCCGTACCTGCCCCTGACGCCGACGCCACCCCGGCGGGTCCGCCCGCTCCCGGGTCCGGCGCGCGTACCGGCGGGCGTACGCGGACGCCGGGTCGGGTGCGGCGCTCGGTCGGCAGGGCCTTTTTGCGCCGTCGCCCGGCCGCGGCGCCCTCCTGGTCGGCCGGACGGTTCCCCGCACCCCTTCAGAACGCCGACGGCACCGCCCCGGTACCCGTCGCCGAGGTACGGGCGCTGGCGGTGCGGCGCGGGCGGATCGACGCGTTGCGGCAGGTCGACCTCGACGTCCGGCCCGGGGAGATCGTCGCCCTGATGGGCCGCAACGGCGCCGGGAAGTCCACGCTGCTCGGCTCGCTGGTCGGACTGGTCGCGCCGACCGCGGGCAGCGTCCGGGTCGGCGGTGCCGTCCCGCACCGCACCCCGCCCCGGGAGCTGGTCCGCCGGGTCGGCCTGGTCCCGCAGGAACCACGCGACCTGCTGTACGCGGACACGGTCGGCGCCGAGTGCGCGGCCGCCGACCAGGACGCGGGCGCCGCACCCGGAACCTGCCGTGCGCTGGTGTCCGAACTGCTGCCGGGCATCACCGACGACACCCATCCGCGCGACCTCTCCGAGGGCCAGCGGCTGGCGCTCGCGCTGGCCGTGGTGCTGGCCGCCCGCCCGCCGCTGCTCCTGCTGGACGAGCCGACCCGCGGCCTCGACTACGCGGCCAAGGCCCGCCTGGTCGTGCTGGTGCGCGGACTCGCCGCCGAGGGGCACGCCGTCGTCCTGGCCACGCACGACGTGGAGCTGGCCGCCGAGCTGGCGCACCGGGTGGTACTGCTCGCCGACGGGGAGGTGATCGCCGACGGCCCGACCGCCGGCATCGTGGTCTCCTCGCCGTCCTTCGCCCCGCAGGTCACCAAGATCCTCGCGCCGCAGGAATGGCTCACGGTCGCCCAGATACGGGAGGCCCTGACATGACCGACCACCCCACGGACCGGCCACCGCGGCCGAACGCCGCCACGCCCCGGCCACCGTCACCGTCGCCATCGCCGTCATCAACGCCGTCATCAACGCCATCGCCGTCACCGTCACCGTCACCGTCGGCTCCGGCGACCCCCCAGGCCCGTGCCGTCCGGCTCGGACCCCGTTCCGCCGCCGCGCTCGTCCTGGTCGGCGCGGTCGGCGTGGTCGCCTTCGGCTGGCCCTTCCTCGCGCCGCCCGCCTCCCGGATCAGCGCGCACGCGCAGGACGCGCCGTGGCTGTTCGCGGGGCTGCTGGTGCTGCTGCTCGCGGTGGTCGCCGCGGCGATCTCCGAGTCGGGTCTCGGGCCGAAGGCGGTGGCCATGCTGGGCGTGCTGGCCGCGAGCGGGGCGGCGCTGCGGCCGATCGGCGCGGGCACGGCCGGGATCGAGCCCATGTTCTTCCTGATGGTGCTCAGCGGACGCGTCCTCGGCCCCGGCTTCGGCTTCGTCCTGGGCTCGCTCACGATGTTCGCGTCCGCGCTGCTCACCGGCGGGGTGGGGCCGTGGATGCCGTTCCAGATGCTGGCGATGGGCTGGTTCGCCATGGGCGCGGGCCTGCTGCCGGGCCCGGACCGGCTGCGCGGGCGCGGTGAACTCGTCATGCTCGCCGGTTACGGCTTCCTCGCCGCGTTCGCCTACGGGACGGTCATGAACCTCGCGGGCTGGCCCTTCATGGGCGCCCTCGCCTCGAACATCGCCTTCGACCCGCTGGCCGCGGTCCCCGCCAACCTGGCCCGGTTCGTCGCCTACTGCCTGGCGACCTCGCTGGGCTGGGACCTGGGCCGGGCCGTCTGCACGGTGGTGCTGACCCTCGCCCTCGGCCCGGCGCTGCTGCGCGCGCTGCGCCGGGCCACCCGGCGGGCCGCCTTCGAGACCCCGGTCACCTTCGACGCCCCGGATCGATGACCTCCGGGTGACCGCCGGTACACGGTTCGTGCGCGACGGGCGGGCGAGGCATGGGCGGCGCGTGAGGCACCCCACATGACGTGGATCACCTACGAAGCCGAATAGTAGCCCCATCCGTCCGATTTGTTCACCAGCGCACCCCCGCTGACCTGCACGGTGCGAGCCAGCTCACACATCCCGCCATTCCCGCCAATTCGGCCACAACTAGTAAAAGGGGTCATTGCCTACCCAATCCGGGCCTGCTTCTCTGGGTCCGTCGCCAGGCGCCGACGCACCCTCCCGGGTCGCGGCGCCGACGTACGCCCCACCGCCGGAAACGGCCGGGCCCGCGCCGTACGGAGCGACCCCTGTCCCCGACGCAAGAGGTTCCACGTGTCCGTCTCCCTCATCCGCCGCATCGCCACCCCCAAGAAGGCCATCATGGTCGCCGCCGTGGCCGCCGCCACCACCAGCATGGCGCTGGCCTCGACGCCCGCGCAGGCCGCCACCACGTCGGGCCTTCCCGCTCAGGCGATCGCGAAGAAGATGATCCCGGACGCCGCGCAGTGGGACGCGTTCAACAAGATCGTCTCGCGTGAGAGCGGCTGGAACATCTCCGCCACCAACCGGTCGTCCGGCGCCTACGGCCTGGTCCAGGCGCTGCCGGGTTCCAAGATGTCGTCCGCGGGCTCCGACTGGAAGACCAACGCGGCCACTCAGATCAAGTGGGGCCTGAACTACATGAACTCCCGCTACGGCAGCCCGGTCGGAGCCTGGAAGTTCTGGCAGTCCCACGGCTGGTACTGAGCAGCACCACCCCCTTCGCCATCGCACCCCCGCCCGTCCCGGGCGGGGGTGTCGCGCTGCCGCCCCCGCGCCCCCACCGGCCCAACCGACACCCCTTCACACCACCCGCGCGGAACCCCACTTGGCGACCCTCCCGTCACCCCACCACCGGCGGCGCCGAATTCCCCGACATTCCCCGACTCTTGACACCGCCCGCATACAGGGGGAGCATCCTCGCGTTCCTTGACAACGTTGTCTGTAGCAGAACCGATAACTGACAACGATGTCAGCACACTTCCGCGTGGGAGAGCGAGCACGCCCGTCATCGGCGTGCCCTGAGCTTCCATCAGACACGAAGGGCAGGAGCGGTGTCAGGCTCACTGGTGCGTCAGACTCAAGTGGAGGGCCGGGCTCGTCCCAGACGGCGAGCCCTCGCCTCCGTAGCTGCGGCCGCCGTCGCGGCCCTGGCGATGGCCGCGACCGCCACACCCGCCTCGGCCGCGGCGGGCCGGGGCGCGGTCAAGGATCCGGTCCCCTACGTCAACCCGTTGATCGGCTCGGCCAACGCGGGCAACACCTACCCGGGCGCCGTCCAGCCGTTCGGCATGCTGGCCTGGAGCCCACAGAACTCCCGCGGCAACCAGGTCTCGACGCCCGCGCCGGGCGGTTACCAGTACGACGCGACGAAGATCCGCGGCTTCAGCCTGACGCACCTCAACGGCGTCGGCTGCTCCGGGGCCAACGGCGACATCCCGATCATGCCGTACGTGGGCGACGTCGACTCCTCCCCCACGGCCGACACCACCGACGCCAAGTACGCCAGCACCTTCTCGCACGCGAACGAGACGGCGTCGGCGGGCTACTACAAGGTGAAGCTGGACAGCGGCGCCTCCGCCGAGCTGACGGCCACCCCGCGTACCGGCACGGGTCAGTTCGGCTTCCCCGCGGACAAGTCCGCCAGCATGCTGTTCCGCACGTCCAACTCGGAGAGCGGCAGCACCGCCGCCGACGTCCAGGTGAACGCCGCCGAGCGGACCGTGACCGGTTCGGTCAGCGCGGGCAACTTCTGCGGTCCGCAGAGCGCGAACAACCGCAAGGACCTCTACACGCTGTACTTCACGGCGCACTTCGACAAGCCGTTCGCCAAGGTGGGCACCTGGACGGACGGAACCCTCCAGCCGGACTCCACCTCCGCGAAGGGCGGTACGGGCTTCAGCTCGTCCGGCAACCCGGTGGCCGGCAAGGGCTCGGGCGCGTACGTCACCTTCCCGGCGGGCACCACCGGCGTCGGGGCGAAGGTGGCCATCTCCTACGTCAGCGCGCAGAACGCGGAGGCCAACCTCCGCGCGGAGAACCCGCCGGCCAAGTCCTTCGACTCCGTCAAGTCGCAGGCGGCGGCGGCCTGGCAGCGGGAGCTGGGCAAGATCGAGGTGAGCGGCGGCAGCGACGACCAGCGCTCCACCTTCTACACCGCGCTCTACCACTCGATGCTGGAGCCGACCCTCACCAGCGACGTCGACGGCCGCTACCTGGGCGCCGACCGCAAGCCGCACAAGCTGGCCAAGGGGCAGCAGGCGCAGTACGGCACCTTCTCCGGCTGGGACCAGTACCGCGCCCAGGTGCAGTTGATGACGCTGCTGAACCCGAAGGCGGGCAGCGACTACGCGCAGTCCCTGTTCAACTACGCGAACCAGCGGGACGGCGAGTGGGACCGCTGGCTGCTGGAGAACGGCAAGACGAGCGTGATGTCCGGCGACCCGTCGGCCCCGGCGGTCGCCTCCGTCTACGCCTTCGGCGGCCATGACTTCGACGTCAAGGGCGCCCTGAAGTCGCTGGTCACCGCGGCGACCGTGCCGACGGCGAACGACTCCGACAGCGCGGGCTGCAACGTCGAGTGCGTGGGCCAGCGCCCGGCCCTGGACAAGTACCTGAAGCTCGGCTACGTACCGGCCGACGGCTGCCACTGCTGGGGCGGTGCCGCCGAGACGCTGGAGGACGCGGCGGCCGACTACGCGCTGTCCGCGCTGTCCGGCCAGGTCGGCGACCGCGCGAACGAGAAGACGTTCCTCGACCGGTCCGGCAACTGGACCAACGTCTTCGACCCCAATGCCACGCCGCAGGGCGGCTACATCCGGGACCGGAAGTCCGACGGCACCTGGGCGGGTACGTTCACGCCGGGCACCGGCGCCGGGTTCGTCGAGGGCACCAGCGCCCGCTACACCTGGATGGTCTACTCCGACGTGGCGGGCCTGGCGAGCGCGATGGGCGGCAACGACGCGGCCGTGTCCCGGCTCGACTCGTTCTTCCGCACCCCGGACGGCGCCTTCGACTTCTCCGCGAAGGACGACACGCGCTACGACCCGACCAACGAGCCCGACATCAACGCGCCGTACCTGTACGACTACCTGGGCACGCCGTACAAGACCCAGGAGACGGTCCGCGCGGAGATGGACCAGCTGTGGACCAACACCCCGGGCGGTATCCCCGGCAACGACGACGCCGGGACCATGTCGTCCTGGTACGTCTTCTCGGCGCTCGGCATGTACCCGCAGGTTCCGGGCCGCGCCGACATGGTGCTCTCGGCGCCGCTGTTCCCGCACGCCGTGATCCACACCGGGAACCACAAGACGATCACGGTCAACGCCCCCGCGGCGTCTGCGGACAACATCTACGTCCAGGGTCTGAGGACCGACGGCAAGAAGTCCGACAAGCCGTGGGTCCCCGCCTCGTTCGTCACCCGTGGCGGCACCCTGGACTACACCCTCGGCGCCAAGTCCGACACCTCGTGGGGCAGCGCCAAGGCCGACGCCCCGCCGTCGTTCCCGGGCGGCGGAGTGAAGTTCTTCACCGGGGTGACCCCGGCGCAGCTCAAGGCGGAGCCCGGTGGTGACGCCGTCGGCACCAGCGTCAAGGTGCAGACGCTCCAGGACCAGGACACCAAGGTCCACTGGACGGCGAACCCGCCGGCCGGTCTCACGGTGACGCCGTCCGAGGGCGACTTCATGGTGCCCGCGGGTGGTTCGGTCAGCGCGAAGGTCTCCGTCTCGGCGTCCGCCGGGACCAAGGAGGGCTTCTACACCATCCCGGTGACGCTCGCGTCGTCGTCCGGTGCGGCGCTGCCGAAGACGTCCGCGTCGGTGACCGTCGCCGCGAAGAACAGCATGCTGTGGAACGTCAACAGCAACGGCATCTCCGAGGACGACGCCAACCCGCAGGCCAACTTCGACGGTGAGGGCTGGAGCTACTCGGCCGCCGCGCTGGCCGCGGCCGGTGCGACCCTGGGCGGCACCGTCTCCTCCGGCGGGTTCGACTTCACCTGGCCGAGCGCCGCCGCCGGCGATCCCGACAACATCGAGGTCGTCGGGGGCAACCAGGTGCTCGCGGTGCCGTCGGCCGCCGGTGCCACGAAGCTGAGCTTCCTGGGCAGCGCGGCGGAGGGCGCGGCGAGCGGCACGGTGACGCTCACGTACACCGACGGCACGACGCAGCAGGCCCAACTCGGCTTCAGTGACTGGACGCTCGGCGGCGGTTCGCAGTCGCCGTCGTACGGCAACACGATCGCGGTGCACACCGCTTACCGTGATGTGCAGGGCGGCGGCAAGGACCCGGTGGGTACGGAGGTCTTCGCCACCGCGCCCATCGCGCTCCAGGCGGGCAAGACGCTCGCGAGCGTGACCCTGCCGGCCACGACGAACGGCGGCATCCTGCACGTCTTCGCGGCGGCGACCGCCTGACGACCGGCGCGACCGGTTGACGCCGGTCCCGGTCACGCCGAGGCCCGCTCGGCCCCGTACGGGGTTGGGCGGGCCCTCGTCGTTTGGGCCCGAACCCGACGTTCGAGCAGTCCCCCGGCGAGGCATCCTTCAAGTAGAACCGGAAGTTCGCGCTCGGCAGGGCATCCGTCCCCAGTCCTCACCGCACTGATCAAGCGGCTCGTCGCCGTCAACGGCCCCCGGTCCCACCACCCAGGGCAAGGCTCCCGGCCCCCAGGCACCCACCTGCCTCCCCGGAGGAAAACCATGAAGCTCCTCACGGATCTCGCCGAACGCACCATCGCCACCTACCTGGAGGCGTTCCTCGGTCTGCTCCTGGCGTCCAGCGTCATCGACCTGTCCGCCGCCAAGGCCGCCGCGGTCGCCGCGATCCCGGCCGGCCTCGCCGTCGTCAAGGGCGCCGTGTCCTCACGCATCGGCTCGCCGTCCAGCGCCGCGGCCCTGCCGAAGGGCGGCACGTGACCGTACCCGTGGGGTCGGAGTGAGCGACCCGACCGGGAACCCGCGTTCGAGCGAGCACCACGGCTCAGGATCAAAAGTTTTGCGGCCTCTTACAGTCCATGGCTGCCCCCCGGGCGTCCGCGTGCACCTTGCCGGGCCACCACCCGGTTCAAAGCGGCTTCTTACCGTCCCTGGCTGCGCCCTGAGCGGTGCGCCGGCGGCCACGGTGCCACCGGCTCGGCGTTCCCCTGTGTCCCGACGCTCCAGTCGGCGGGCGGCGCAGACCGCAGGTACGCCATGCCCTGCGGAATCAGTGAGGCGTTATCCGGCGGGTACGCCGCACTCCGGCTGGCACCCTCGCCGTACGGGTTGCCCCAAGGCGAGTACGCCACCGGATCCCCCCAGGAAGGCTGGGCCGCCCCCTCGGCAGGCGCGTACCCGCCGTATCCACTCACGTCGGCCGCGACCGCACCGTCCGGCCCAGACCAATAACCGGGCGCCAGAGACGCCGCGCCAGCGCCGTGGTGCACGCCGCCGAGCCCGCCTGCTGTCAAGCCGGCCCAGATGTCGTCCACGTTCAAACCGTCGAACATCGGCGCCGAGTAGCCGGGCTGCGCGTCCTCCCCGAACGCCTCGTCACCGAGCCGGGACTTCAGATGATTTTGCACGCGCGACGCCGTCCTGCAGACCTGCTCGTCCACCCCCTCCACATTCAGCAATTTACTCGACACTTTGAAGTCGCGCAGGTCAAGCGAAGGATCGGCGATGAGCGACGGCACCGACGCATCCGACGGGCCACTCTCCGGCTGCAGCACATCCACCACGACCGGCTTCCAACCCGACAAACCGAGACTCGGCCAAGCCAACGCCACCCGCAACCCCGCCGGCGGCTTCTCGGGCCACCCCAACGACAGCTGATAATTCTTGTACACGTCCTTTGCCACACTCTGCAGCAGATTCTCGTCCTTCATAACGCTTCTCCGTGCCCGGACGAGCTGCGCGGCGACTCGGTTCCATGCCTTCCTTGTGGCGCCCGCCTCCTCCGCCGCCTGAGCCCGCTTCTGCTGCTCCCAGTTCCGTAGCTTCGCGATTCGGCTCCTGCTGTCTTCTTCGGCTTGCGGCAAATCGCTCCGTGGCATTGCGCTCCGCGCCCCTTCGTTCTCCAGGTGTTTCCGACGCCCCTGCAACGCGCCGCACCAGCATCCGGTTCACCACGGTGTCTACCGGTCTCTGCTGCACCTGACGTGAGGACGTGGCATTCAGCGCGAGCGTCGTTTCTTGACGCGGGAAGCGGCCACGTCGGCCGTACGCGCCGGTGCGGCGGTCTGCCGACGCGGCGTGGGTGACCGTGCCAGAGCCGGTCAACCCGCGCTGACCTGAAGCTCCTTGACCCCGTTGATCCAGGCCGAGCGCAGCCGGCGCGGGTCACCGACGAGGCGCAGGTCGGGCATGGCGTCCGCGATCGCCTGGAAGATCAGGTCGATCTCCAGCACCGCCAGGGACTTGCCGAGGCAGAAGTGCGGCCCGCCGCCGCCGAACCCGAGGTGCGGGTTCGGGTCGCGGGTGATGTCGAAGGAGTCCGGGTCGGCGAAGACGTCGGGGTCGTGGTTGGCGGAGGCGTAGAACAGGCCGACCCGGTCGCCCTTCCTGATCCGCCGCCCGCCCAGTTCGGTGTCCTGGGTGGCGGTCCGCTGGAAGGAGTTGACGGGGGTGGCCCAGCGGACGATCTCCTCCGCCGTGGTGGCGGGCCGCTCGCGCTTGTAGAGGTCCCACTGGTCGGGGTGGGTGAGGAAGGCGTGCATGCCGTGGGTGATGGCGTTGCGGGTGGTCTCGTTGCCCGCGACCGCCAGCATGAGGACGAAGAAGCCGAACTCGTCCATGCTGAGGTTGCCCTCGCCCTCCGCGGCGACCAGCGTGGTGACGATGTCCTTGGCCGGGCACTGCTTGCGGTCGGCGGCCATGTTCATCGCGTACGCGATGATCTCGGTGGCCGACTCCGCGCCGATCTCCTCGGTGATCGCGTACTCCGGGTCGTCGTACGCGATCATCTTGTTGGACCAGTCGAAGATCTTGGTGCGGTCCTCCTGGGGTACGCCGATCAGTTCCGCGATGGCCTGGAGGGGCAGTTCGCAGGCGACCTCGGTGACGAAGTCGAAGGGCCCGGAGCGCGCCAGCGCACCCTGGACTATCGCCTGCGCCCTGGCCCGCAGCCGGTCCTCCAGCGCGCGGATGGCACGTGGCGTGAAACCGCGCTGCACGATCTGCCGGACCCTGGTGTGCTCGGGTGGGTCCATGTTGAGCAGGATCAGCCGCTGGACGTCGATGGCGTCCCGTTCGATGTGCTCGCCGAAGCGGATGATCGCGGTGTTGAGGGTGGAGGAGAAGATCTCCGGGTGGGTGGAGACGTACTTGACGTCCTCGTGGCGGGTCACCGCCCAGTAGCCGTCGTCGGCGAATCCGGCCAGGCCGTGCGGTTGCGGGATCCAGCGCACCGGCTCGGCCCGGCGCAGCTCGGCGAACTCCGGCAGGGGCACGCGGCTGTGCAGCAGATCGGGGTCGGTGAGGTCGAACCCGTCGGGCAGTGCGGGACAGGGCATGAGCGGCTCACTCCCACCATTCTGACGAACCATCAGGAAAACCCGGTCGCCGCGACGGTAGTAACGGGTTCTAGAACTAGCAAGGCCCACGAGGACCCCAATTGCCCGCAGCCCCCTTGCGGTTACGGACGGTCTGTCAGCAAACTGCACCACAGAACTGATACGCGTTCTAGTTATGCGTGGCGGGGCCGGGCCGGGACGCCTCCGCGCCGCGCGGGTGACCGAGGAGAGGACGTTTCCCCCATGGCCGCGGAACCCGTGATCGTCGAGGCCGTACGGACCCCCATCGGCAGGCGCGGCGGCGCGCTCGCCAACCTCCATCCCGCCTACCTCCTGGGCGAGACCTACCGAGAACTCCTGGGCCGCACCGGCATCCCCGCCGACTGCGTGGAGCAGATCGTCGGCGGCACGGTGACCCACGCCGGCGAGCAGTCCATGAACCCCGCGCGTACGGCCTGGCTGACCGCGGGCCTGCCGTACGAGACGGCGGCGACCACCGTGGACTGCCAGTGCGGTTCCTCGCAGCAGGCCGCGCACCTGGTGGCGAACATGGTCGCGGGCGGCGTCATCGACGTCGGGATCAGCTGCGGCGTCGAGGCCATGTCGCGGGTGCCGCTCGGCTCCGGCTCGAAGCACGGTCCGGGCAAGCCGTTTCCCGACGAGTGGAACGTGGACCTGCCCAATCAGTTCGAGGCGGCCGAACGCATCGCCCGCAACCGCGGTCTGACCCGCGAGGACGTCGACCGGCTGGGGCTGCGCTCGCAGGAGCGGGCCGCGAACGCCTGGGCCGAGGAGCGCTTCAAGCGGGAGACGTTCGCCGTGCAGGTGCCCACCACCGAGGAGGAGCAGCACGCCGGGCAGGGCATGTGGCGGCTCGTCGACAAGGACGAGGGGCTGCGCGACACGTCCATGGAGGCGCTGGCCGGGCTGAAACCGGTCATGCCGAAGGCCATCCACACGGCGGGCAACGCGTCACAGATCTCGGACGGCGCGGCGGCCCTCATGTGGGCGTCCAAGCGGATGGCGCGGGCGCTGAAGCTGCGCCCGCGGGCCCGGATCGTCGCGCAGGCGCTGGTGGGCGCGGACCCGCACTACCACCTGGACGGCCCGATCGACGCGACCAACGCCGTGCTCGGCAAGGCCGGGATGTCCCTGAAGGACATCGACCTGGTCGAGATCAACGAGGCGTTCGCGTCGGTGGTGCTGAGCTGGGCCCGGGTCTTCGACCAGGACCTGGCGAAGGTCAACGTGAACGGCGGTGCGATCGCGCTCGGGCACCCGGTCGGAGCGACCGGGGCCCGCCTCATCACCACGGCGCTCCATGAACTGGAGCGCGCCGACAAGGAGTTCGCGCTGATCACGATGTGCGCGGGCGGTGGACTGGCCACCGGGACGATCATTCAGCGGCTGTAGCCCACCCCAGGAACTCCGTGAACACCGCGGGCTCGAACGCCAGGTGCGGGCCCGCGGGGTTCTTGGAGTCGCGGACGGCTACGGTGGCAGGAAGTTCGGCGACTTCCAGGCACTGGCCACCCTGATCGCTGCTGTACGTCGACTTCCGCCAGGCCAGATTGCCGAGGGTGGCGCACTCGACGCAGGAGCCCCCCTGATCTCCGCTGTAGCTGGACTTATGCCAGTTGCTCTCCATAGCGGTCCTCCATCACGCGCCGGATCAAATCCGCCGAGTCCTTGAGGGATAGAGCGGCGGCTTGAAGATGATCGTAACGGAGCGAGCAGTCTTTGACCGTGTCCGGATTGGCGGTCGGATGCCCACTTCCGTAGCTTTCGGTATAGAGGATGGTTGGGTCACCAGCAAAGCGATAGAGGTCGAACGAGCCGGTGAGGCCCGCGTGCGACCCAGCGGAGAACGGCAGCACCTGGATGTTGATCCGTGGGTTGTCCCGAAAGGTCAGTAGGTGAGCCAACTGGCCGTGCATGATCTCCCGGTCACCGATCTCCAAAATCAACGCAGCCTCGCTGAGAATCGCCCAGAAGACCGGATGTTCCTCCTTCTCGAAGAGTTTCTGACGAGCCAGCCGAACGGCGGTGCGGTCTTCAAGGTCACTGCGGTTCACCGCTCCCAGAACCGCGCGAGCGTACGCCGGAGTCTGGAGCAGGCCGAGGATCATGTGCGTCTGGAAGGAGTTGATCTCGGTCGCCCGTACTTCCAGCTCCGCCACCTGCCGAAACCAAGCCGGAAGTTGCGACCGCATCACCAGCTCGACCAGTCGTGACAGCAGGCCGCCCGTCTCCAGGGCCGCGTCCGCCCGTTCGCTGAACTCCTGCGTCGGCAACTTCCGCGCGGTTTCGATCTGGCCGACCAGCGACCCCGTGTAGTTGAGGATGTCGCCGAGCTGCCGCTGTGTCAGTCCCGCGGCCTCTCGGTGGCGGCGCAGTTCGAAGCCGAAGTAGTCGAGCGGCGAGGCGCCCGGGTCGAGGACGTTGATGTGGGTCACGTGTGATCCCCTCTCGCGCAACTCGGTCCACAGCGGGACCCGTTGTGTCTGTTCCATAGCCGAGCGTAGTCGCGGCAGGTCAGCCTCGTTGCGTGAACTTCAATATTCCCCATTACCGCATGAGCCTCACGGTCGGAGAGCACTCCGTACGGCACATCCGCAACATCGTCCGTTCGCTGCTGCACGACTGGGGGCGGGCCGAGCTGACGGACGCCGTGGAGCTGGGCGTGACCGAGTTGGTCACCAACGTCGTCCGGCATGTGCCCGACCGCCGCTGCGTCCTGCTGGTGCAGCGGCGGCGGGCGGTCGTACGGGTGGAGGTGACCGACAGGTCGCCCGAGTTGCCGCTCGTCTCGTTCGGGCCGGCGCTGGACCGGGAGGGCGGGCGCGGGCTCGTCCTGGTGGACGCGGTGGCCGACAAGTGGGGCGTCGAGCCGCGGCCCGGTGGCGGGAAGACCGTGTGGTTCGAGTGCGGTACGGGCCCGTCGGCCCCGTGATTCAGCACATGGACACGTGCGGGGCGATCTCGATCGTGCCCGCGGCCCACTTGGCGCCCGTAACAGGCCGCAGCCCGCGGTCCGGGCGCTGCGCGGCGCGGGCGCGGCCCTGGCGGACGACGAGCCGGTCCCCCTCGGACGTGCGCTGGTAGTACACGCGGTTGCCCTCGCGTATCCGGTTCAGCAGGCCGACCCGGTGCAGCCGGGTCAGGTGGTACGAGACGGTCGAGGCGGTCATGTGGTGCCGCTCGGCGAGTTCGATGGTGATCCGGGGTCTGTCCAGGTCCGACAGGAGGAGGAAGCGGGCCTGCCCGATGACCTGGCCCAGCGAGTCCGACACCGCGGGATCCGCCGCCGGCCGGATGCCGCTCCGGCCGGAACTCACCGGGTAGGTGAGGTGTGTTCCGTCCTCGCCCCACGGGTCGGTGCGCAGGAGCCATGTCGTCGCCAGTGGCGCGGGACACAGGGTGATCCGGCTGGTCTCGCGGACCTGGAGCGTGCGCGGGTCCTGGATGCGGAGGGTGCCGGAGTCGTAGGTGAGGGCCGGGTGCAGGGAGTTGAGGGTGGCGGCCAGCCCGTGTTCGGCGATGGCGGCGGCACGGTGCCGGATGTCGCCCTCGGCCGCCTGGCGCACGGAGTTCCAGCGGGCCGACACGCTCGCCGACCAGAACCGGCCCAGTTCCCGGGCGATCCGCTGGGCGAACGCCCGCTCCCCGGCCTCCAGGGCGGTGGTGATCTTCCGCAGTTCGGCCGGTTCCGGCCCCCGGACGGCCCGTACGGACTCCAGGAACCTCCCCATCTGGCGTGCGACGACCCGGCTCGGCGCCGTGGCCACCGCGTGCAGTTCCTCGTCGAGTGAGCCGTGGTCCGCCGCGCCCGCGAACAGGAAACCCGGCACATAGCTCTGTTTCGCCCGCCGCAACGCCATGAGCAGACCCCCGTCGTGGCGCAGGGAGGTCTCCCGTACGGCTCGTTCCAGCTTGAGCCCGCCGACGGCGGTGAGGCCGAAACCGAGCAGGGAGCCGAGCTGCTCCAGCGGGGAGACCACGAACGTGGTGGACATCAGAGCGTCAGAGGTCAGATAAGCGGAAATCACACAATCCCCCATTGTTGACTGCCACACACCGCCGGTCGGGTCGGCGACCAGCGGAAGGGACGCGTGCGGCGGTCTCGGAAGGCCCCCGTCACCGTCCGTTCGGATCCTCACACGACGGCGGGATTTCCTCCATATCGTTTCGGACACCCGCACATGTCGAGTGAGGAGAAAACGGGACGGAAGCGCTTTTCACCCGTCAAAAAGAATCGCCAGATACGGGACATTCGAGCCTGTTCAAAAGACTCGTGCGCATCAGCGAACGCAGTGCCCGGGGCGGGCGTAGACCAGAACCTGCGCGCCGCGCACGCGAATCCGCTCGCACACCTCGAAAGACGACCGCAGGGTCTGCCGTTTGACCTCCTCCTGCGGGAAGGGGTCGAGCGGCTGCCCGGCGGGATCGGCCAGCGCGATGACGCGGTCCGCCGACAGGATGCGCTGCCGGATGGTCGCGGCGGGCAGTTCGGTGCCTTGCAGGGTGCGCGAGGCGGCCGGGGACCCGGCGAGCGCCAGGTCGTCCAGGCGGTTGCGGACGGACGGGTACGACAGCAGCCACTCGCGGCGCCGGGCGGGCATGAACAGGACGCCGTCGCCGTCGTGCGCGGTCCGCTCGACGGCATGGGCGACGGCGACCACGTCGTCCTTGCGGCTCTCCGGGGAACGGACCAGCAGCGACCACGGCAGCAGCACCGCGACGGCGAGGGCGGCCACCGCACCGGCGGTCAGCGCGCGTGCCACCGGGGCCAGCCGGTGGCGGCGCCGGACGGCGCGGGCCAGGGCGGCACCGGCGGGCAGCGCGAGACCGGCCATGCAGTACAGGACGTACCGGTCGACGTACCACGGCTTGACGAGGGAGACCGCCATGAGCAGTCCGGCCGGGGCGATCAGCAACGGGAGGGCGAGGGCGGGCAGGGCGCCGGAGCCGACGGCGCCGGAACCGCGCCCGAGGAACCGGCACAGCAGCAGGCCCACGACGGCGAACGCGGCGAACTGGAGCCACGCGTTCAGGCTCGGCCGTCCCAGCCAGCCCAGTTGCTGGTCCGCCTGCCCCGCGCTCACCGCCGCCAGCGGGAGCAGGCTCAGCACCACGCAGGCCGCCGCGAGGGCCCAGCGGCGCCAGGTCCGCCGGGGCACGCGCAGCCGCCACAGCGTCAGCGCATGGGCCACGAGCGCCAGGACGGCGAACTCGTGCAGCCAGCTCGCGAGGCCGAGCGTGAGCGCGTACGCCACCCACCAGCGGGCCCGGGAGACTCTTGGCCCGTCTTCGGGGCCGCGGTCGACCGTGCCTTCCGTGCCGCCCTCGATGCCGCGCAGAAAGAAGTACGTCGCCCAGGTGACACCCGCGGTGACCAGGGCGTAGGAGCGGCCCTCCTGCGCGTACTGCTGTGTCACCGGCAGCAGCGCGAAGACGAGCCCGGCGAGCAGGCCCGCGAACCGGCCGGACAGCCGCCCGCCGATCGCCGCGACCCCGGCCGCCGCCAGCGCGGTCGCCGCCACCGAGGGCAGCCGCAGGACGACGAGACCGCCGTCCCACGCGGCGAACACGGCGTGCATGACGAGGTAGTACAGGCCGTGCACGGCGTCGATGTGGCCCAGCAGGCCCCACAGGTCGCCGAGCGAGCGATGGGCCACCTGGTACGTGACCGACTCGTCGCGCCACATGCTGTCCTGCCGGTCGATCCCCCACAGGCCGAGGGCCAGCGCGGTCGTGGCCGGGACGGACACCGTCACCGCCCGGTCGCGCCCGGCGGTCCGCCGCGTCGCGGCCTGCGGGGCGTCGGCCGGTGGGGCGTCGACCGGGGCGACGAGCCCGGCGTCGTCTTGCCGAATGATGGTCTTCTCCTTGTGCGGTCGGGTGGTGCTCACTGTCGTGGTGGTCGGTCGGGTGGCGGTCGGTCGAGTGGTGATCGGTCGAGTGACGGTCCGTCGAGTGACGGTCGGTCGAGTGACGGTCGGTCGGGTGGTGGTCGGTGGGACGGTGTTTTCCGGGTCAGCAGTGGTCGCCGCGTTCGTACACCTCGATCCGTGCGGTACTGACGGTGCTGCCCGCGCACCGGGTGAAGTGGTCGCGCAGTGCCGTCTCCTTCGCCTCCTCCCGCCCGTTCGCCTCCTGACGCTCACGTGCGGGTTCCCGCACCACGACGATCCGTGAGACGCCCAGGATCCGCTTCCGGATGCCTGCGGGCGGAAGTTCGGTGCCGTAGAGCGTGTGCGACGGGTGCGGCGCGGCGGCCAGCGCTAGGTCGTCCGCACCGTACGCGGCGGGCTCCCGGCCGAGCGTCCACACCCGGCGGCTGCCCGGCAGGAACAGCACGCCGTCGCCGGGGGCCACCGTCTCCCGCACCGCGCGGGCGATGGCCGCCACGTCGTCGGTCCGGCTGGCCGGGCCGCGCAGGTGTGTCCCCACGGGCCCCACGGCGACCAGTACGGCGACGGCCGCCGCGCAGGCCAGGACCGCGCGCGGGCGGACGGACCGCCACAGCGCGTCCAGGGCGGCGCCCACCAGGAGGGCGAGACCGGCCTGGGCGTAGAGCACGTACCGGTCGACGTAGAGGGGTTCGACCGCCGAGGCCAGCAGCAGTGACGCCGGGGGCAGCAGGAGCAGCGGGAGGGCCAGCGTGCCGAGCGCCCGGGGGGCGCGGGCGTGCCGGAGCACCGCCGCGCAGGCCGTCCCGATGGCCGCGGTCAGCAGGAAGCCCAGCACGTCCGTGCCCACGGACACCTCGATCCAGGCGACCTGGCCCGACTGGCGCAGGCTCAGCAGCACCAGGGGCGAGACCACCGCCGACGCTCCGGCGGCTGCCACCGCCCACGCCGACAGGACCGGTCGCGGCGCCCGCGCCGCGAGCAGGGCGACGCCGTGCGCGGCGAGCACCGGCAGCGCGAACTCGTGCAGCAGACCGGCCAGGGCGGCCAGCGCCGCGTACCCGGCCCACCAGCCGCGGCGGCGCCCGCCGTCCGCCGCGTTCAGCAGCACCCGGGTCGCGGCCACGACGAGGGCGGTGACCAGGGCGTAGGAACGGCCCTCCTGCGCGTAGCGCTGGACGACGGGCAGCAGCGCGAACACCACGCCCGCGGCCGGTCCGGCCCGGGGCCCGGCCAGCCGTCGGCCCACCGCGGCGACCCCCACCGCGGCGCCCGCCATGGCCAGCACCGACGGCAGCCGCAGCGCGACGAGGCCGCCGTCCCAGAACCCGAACACCGCGTGCATCAGCAGGTAGTACAGGCCGTGCACCGCGTCGGTCCCGCCGAGCGTCGCCCACAGGTCGGGCAGGCCGCGGTGGGCCATGTCGTAGGTGACGGCCTCGTCCTGCCACAGCGTGCCCTGCCGGCGGATGCCCCACAGTCCCAGGGCGAGGCTCAACGCGCCGGGGGCCAGGACGGCGAGACGGTCCGCGCGGCGGGGCCGGCCGGATCGCGGCGAGGACGGCGCGGCCGGGCGGACGGGCAGTGGGCGGGTTGCGGTGGCGATGGCCGGCTCCTCTCGGGTGCGGTGGGGTGAGCCGTCGGCGGACGGGTGCGGTGCGGTGGACCACCGGCGGGCGGGTGCGGTGGGGCGAGCCCCCGACGGGCGGGTGCGCTGGGGCGAGGCGAGCCCCCGGCGGGCGGGTGCGGTGCGGCGGACAGGTGCGGTGCGGTGAGCCGTCGGCGGGCGGTTCAACAGCAGTCAACGGGCCGGGGAATTGATGGTCAGCCGCCATGGGGCCCGCCTATCAATCCCGCGTCGCGTACCGTGAACCGCTGATCGCAGGAACGGGGAACGCAGGGGGAGTCACCGTGGGCCGTGCGGAGAAGCCGCTGGATCCGGATGCCGGTCCGCTGCCCCGGTTCGCCCATGGGCTGCGCGAGTTGCGCCGGATCGCCGGGAGCCCCACCTACCGGGACATGGCCGCCCGCGCCGGGTACTCCGCCCCCACCCTGTCCGGCGCCGCCACCGGCGAGCGGCTGCCGTCGCTGCCGGTGACGCTGGCCTACGTCGAGGTCTGCGGCGGCCCGCGCGAGGAGTGGGAACGGCGCTGGCACGCCCTCGCCGACGAACTCTCCGCCCGGCCGGTCGCGGCGGCCGAGGACGAACCGGCGCCCTACCGGGGGCTCGCCCGGTACGGCACGGAGGACGGCGCCCTGTTCTTCGGGCGCGACCAACTGGTGGCGGACCTCGTCGCGCTGGTCCGCGAGCACCGCTTCGTCGCGGTCGTCGGTGCCTCGGGCAGCGGCAAGTCCTCGCTGCTGCGCGCGGGGCTCGTCCGGGAACTGCGCGGCCTCGGCGAGCGGGACGGGCGGCCGGCCGCCCTCCGGATCTGCACGCCCGGCCCGACGCCCCTGCGGACCCATGCCGCGCTGCTGGAGCCGGTGCCCGGCGACGCGGACACCGTGCTGGTGGTCGACCAGTTCGAGGAGGTCTTCACGCTCTGCCGGGACGCGGCGGAACGCGCGGAGTTCATCGGCCGGCTGCTGCCCGCGCGGGCGCCCGCCGACGCGCGGGCCGCCGCCGGGCCCGGGCTGCGCGTGGTCATCGCCGTCCGCGCCGACTTCTACGGCCGGTGCACCGACCACCACGGTCTCGTCGACGCGCTCAACGCGGCGACCCTGCTGGTCGGTCCGCTCTCCCCCGAGCAGGTCCGGGAGGCGGTGGTGAAGCCGGCCGCGGCCGGACGGCTGGTCGTGGAACGGGCGCTGACCGCCCGGATCGTCGCCGACGTGGCCCAGGAGCCGGGGGCGTTGCCGCTCATGTCGCACGCCCTGCTGGAACTCTGGCGACGGCGGCGGTCCCGCACCCTGACCCTGGAGGCGTACGAGGCGATCGGCGGCGTCCAGGGCGCCGTGGCCCACACCGCCGAGGAGGTGTTCGCGGGTTTCACGGCCCGACGGACCGCACTCGCACGGGGGTTGCTGCTGCGGCTGATCACTCCGGGCGAGGGCACCCCGGACACCCGGCGGCCGGCCGCGCGGGCCGAGCTGGCCGGGTCCGAGGAGGCGGAGCAGGTGCTCGAAGCCCTCGTCCGGGCCCGGCTGCTGACCGTCGACGGCACCGGCGTGGACCTCACGCACGAAGCGCTGATCACCGCCTGGCCACGGCTGCGCGACTGGGTGGAGAGCGACCGCGAACGGCTGCGACTCCAGCGGCGGTTGACCCGGTCCGCCGAGGAATGGGAGGAGCTGGGACGGGATCCCGGTGCCCTGTACCGGGGTGCCCGGCTGCTGGCCGCGCGGGACGCGTTCCTGACCGCGGACGGGCCGGCGCCCGATCTGACCCCGCTGGAGCGGGAGTTCCTGACGGTGAGCGTGCGCACCGGGCGGTTCGTCCAGCCGGCGCTGGTCCGGCTCCGGCGTTTCGTGCGCAGCCGCTGGTGGCTGGTGTTCCGGCTGGCGGCGCTGTGCGCGGTCGTACTGTGGACGGTGTGGTTCCTCAACCGCGACCACCCGTGACCGTGCCGTCGCGCAGAAGCAGACCACGTGGACGACGGACCGGTCAGCGCCGGTCGAGTACGGCACGGGCGGCGGCGAGCTGGCGGTCCTTGGCCGACTTCAGTGCCGTGAAGTACGCCTGGTGCGCGCGGATGTCCCGCTCCTGGATGCCGCGCTCCTCCTCGCTCAGCGCCTTCACCAGCCCGACCCGCTGCTTGCAGGCCACGTCGGCCTGCGCGGTCTGCTTCTCCGCGGCGGACGGGGTCTTCGAGCGGGCCCAGCGCGGGTCCTCGGCGGCGGCGTAGAAGTCCTTGTACGTGTGTCCCTGCTCCGCCATGCAGCGCGCCCAGGCACGCGTGACGCGTACGCCCTCCGGACTCTTCAGCGCCTCGTCGAGGCTGCCGGAGTTCAGCCGGCCCACGAGGTTCTCGTCCGGCTGGTTTCCGCGCGCGAGTCGGTCGCCCGCCTGCGGGTAGCAGCCGTCGCCGGGAGCCAGCGCGGCGGCCCGCTCCGCCGCGCCGAGGCGGTTCTCCCGGTCCGCCTTGCGGGCGGTGACGTCGGTGGAGCCCATCAGCCGGGGGTTGGTCCGGTAGCCCATCTCCTTGGCGACCGCCGTCTCAATGAGGCCGTAGCGGCGGCGGTTGCGCAGATCGGGGTACTGCCCGCGGTCGTCGATGACCTCCCAGTCGTGTCCCTGCCGCTTCATGCAGTCGCGGGTCAGGACGTCCTTGGCGGTCTCGATCAGGTAGATCTCGTTCACGGACAGCTGGTAGCCGTCCAGCGGGAGGACGAGGTCGCGTACCTCCGCGGTCGGCTCGGGGGCCGCGGCGAGCACGGTCGCCGGGACCTCCTGCCGTCCGGAGGTGCTGCCGCAGCCCACGGCGAGCAGGACGAGGGCCACGGTCCCCACCACACGGTGCCTGGTCATTCGGCCACCACCCCACTGCTTCGGAACCGATCGGAACTGATCGGAACTGATCGGAACGAACTGGAACGAACAGGAACGAACAGGAACGGACCGGAGCGGCGCCGGTCGAGCCGGCGCCGCCCCGGGGTGGGTCACAGGAAGACGACGCAGCTCGCCTTGTTGTCGAAGCTGTTGTTGCTGAAGTCGCTGTCCACGCTGTTCGGCTTGGCGGTGTAAGAGGCACCGCTGCACGCGGTGCCCTTGTCCCACAGGCCGACGTAGGAACTGGTGAAGTTCCGCATCGAGCTGGCACCGTTGTTCATGACCTGGGTGGTGCCGCCCCAGTACTTGTTGTTCAGCTCGACGTCGGAGCCGGAGAAGTTGGCGTAGTTCCCGCCGTAGTTGTCGTGCTGGTAGAGCACGAAGTAGGTGGCCTGCGTGCCCGCCTCGGCCGCGGACGCCGTGGGCGCCGTCGCGATCGCGCCGACGGCGCACAGGGCCAGAGCACCGAGAGCCACGCCCAGCTTGTGCTTCATCTGCTGTCCTCCCGTTCGGGTGGTCATGGTGGTGGCGGATCTCCGTCCGCCACCGACAGTCCACGCGAACCGGGGCCACAGGTACAGATGTTTAGAAAACCTTCGAATGTTGCCGCTGAGGCGGAAGGTGCATGCCCCGTCAGACGCCGTTCGCGTGCAGGTGCTCCCGGTCGCGTCCGTCCGGCGTCCGGTCGGGCGGGCTGCCGTCCGCGCCCGCGGCGGCCGGGCGCGGCCCGGTCAGGGCGTAGGCCAGCCCGAACCCGGCGGCCACCACCGCCGCGCCGCCCACCGCGTCCAGCACCCAGTGGTTGCCGGTGGCCACGATCGCCGACACCGTGAACAGCGGGTGCAGCAGACCGAGCGCCTTCATCCACCACTTCGGGGCGAGGACCGCGATGACCACCCCGCACCACAGCGACCAGCCGAAGTGCAGGGACGGCATCGCCGCGTACTGGTTGGTGAGGGCGGTGAGGGTGCCGTAGTCCGGCTTGGAGAAGTCCTGGACGCCGTGCACGGTGTCGATGATGCCGAGGTTCGGCATCAGGCGGGGCGGGGCCAGCGGGAACAGCCAGAAGCCGACCAGGGCGAGCAGGGTGGCGAAGCCGAGGGAGGTACGGGCCCAGCGGTAGTCGACCGGGCGGCGCCAGTACAGGACGGCGAGCACGCTCAGCGGGACCACGAAGTGGAAGGACTCGTAGTAGAAGTCGAAGAAGTCCCGCAGCCAGCCGATCTTCACGACGGCGTGGTTGACGGCGTGCTCGATGTCGATGTGCAGGAACCGTTCGGCGTCGAGGATGAGACGGCCGTGGTGCTCGGCGGTGGCCCGGCCCGCCGCGTTGCTGCCGCCGGTCGCCGCGAGCCGGACCTGCTGGTAGGCGGCGTAGGTGACGCGTATGAGGAGCAGTTCGAGGAGCAGGTTGGGGCGGGTCAGGACCCGGCGGAAGAAGGGCAGGAAGGGCACGCGGCGGAAGCGGGCCGGGGCGGGGGCGTATCGCGTCGGGACCGGTGAGCGGTAGTACGGCGAGGTGCGGGGCAGGAAGGGTACGGCGGTGGCGGCGGCCAGTGCGGCGAGCAGCACGATGTTGTCCCGCAGCGGGTACACCGCGGGCGTGTTCGGCAGCATCATCTTGGCGGGCAGCGTGGTCACCAGGACCACGGCCACCGGCCAGACGTAGCGGTCGGAGGCGCGGCTGCCGACCCGGCCGACGACCGCGAGCAGCACCCACAGCAGTTGGTGCTGCCAGGTGGTCGGCGAGACGGCTATGGCCGCGCAGCCGGTGATCGCGACGGCGAGCAGCAGTTGGCCGTCGTGGGCGTAGCGCACGGCGCGGCGCAGGGCGAGGGTCGCGACGACCGCGCCGAGCAGCAGGAACAGCGCGATCTCCAGCGGACCGGTCAGGTCGAGGCGGAGCAGGGCGCCGTGCAGGGACTGGTTCGCGAGGGCGTCGGCCTTGCCGCCGAGACCGACGCCGGCCATGTGGTGGACCCAGTAGGTGTACGAGTCGTGCGGCATCGCGGCCCAGGCGAGCGCGGTGGCCGCGGTGAACGTACCGGTGGCCCAGGCCGCGGCTCGCCTGCGGCCGGTGAACCACAGCAGGGGCGCGAACAGCAGCACGGTCGGCTGGAGGGCGGCCCCGATGCCTATGCACAGGCCGCCGGCGCGCTGCCCGCGCACGGCGAAGCAGCCGAGGAGGACGAGCAGCACCGGAATGATGCTGGTCTGGCCGAGCCAGAGGGTGTTGCGGACCGGCAGCGACAGCATGAGCAGGCTGATGGCGACCGGCGTGGCCAGCAGGGAGGTGCGGCGGCTGACGGGCTGGGGCAGGGCACGGGCGGCGACCAGGCCGAGGGCGACGACCAGCAGCAGGGTTCCGAAGGTCCAGCCCCAGCCGAGCGCCTGCTGGGCGGCGCGGGTGAGCGGTTTGAGGACCAGCCCGCCGAAGGGGGTGCCGGTGAACTGGGTCGAGTCGTACAGGGACCCGTTGACGTGCAGGACGCCACCCGGGCCGACCCAGGTCTCCAGGTCCGTCAGCCGCTTCCCCCGGGGTGTGCCGAGGACGGTGGCCAACTGCCGTACCGCGAGGATCGCGACCACCGCCCACAAGCCCAGCCTGGCCGCCTTCAGCCGCGCCTGGTCCGGCGCCTGCGCGAAGGCTTCCCCCCCTCGCCCGCCGTGCTCCACGTTCGCCACGCCTCGTCGGCCTCCCGCCGCATCCGTCCCGCACGCCCCGCGCGGGTTCCCTGAGCCCCCCGTGAGGCGGCATCGCCCCCTGGGGGGACGCGGGAAACCCCTGCTTCACCTGACGTCCGCCCGCCTTTTGTCCGGAAGACGATAGTCCGAGAGGGGCACGGCTGCGTCCGCGGGGGCGGGATCGGCTGCGTCCGTGGAGCGGGAGCGACCGCGACCACGGAGGGCGGAATCGGCTACGTCCACGGGGGCGGGATCGGCTGCGTCCACGGGGCGGGAGATCGGTGGCGACGAGGGGGTGTGGGCCGGGGATCCCGGGGCGACTCGGCGGACTCGGGCCGCCCCCGGGCTATTTGGCCGCGCTACTTGGCCGCGCTACTTCGCCGCGCTACTTCGCCGCGCTATTTCGCTGCGCTGTACATCGAGGCTCGTATGTAACGTAAGGGGCGAATTCCGCCTTATCACTTTTCGGCCTGAAGGGCGGACCGCACCCCGCCCCCGCCGCAGGGGCGGACGCGCACGGTTCCGCCGACCATCAGGGTCACCACCCTTCGCGACCGGCCCGACGTACCACGATCACGCCGCCGACCCGGCCGACACCCGCCCTTCACAAGTCACTTCTGAGCCATCTTTATGGCCTGGTCGGGGCTTTCGCGGCCCGCTTTATGGCCGGGTCAGAACTGTTGTGGCGCCTGTGACCCACCGCAGACTGCAAAAGGCAAAGTAATTACCAAGACACAGCAAAGCACACCCCAAGAAGGAGATGGCCATGGGCATCGGCGTCCAGTTCGACATGCAGGGCATCAAGCACCAGACGAACCCCGAACTGTCCGACAGCGAGTTACACGTGCTGGAGGTCTTGGAGTCGGAGAACGAGGCGGCCGACGCGGCCGGGACGGCCGGGGCGACCGGCGGCGCGTAGCGGGGTCCGGGACCGGGCCGGGACGCGCCGGGCGGGGACGAGCCGGGCCGGGCCGGGGCCGCGAGAGACGCGACCTCGGCCCTGTCCGGTCGCCGCACCCGTGAGAAGTGGCCTCGACCCGATCCCCGCACCCGCGCGACGAGCCCGCGCCCGCGCTCTCATCCACGTCCACACCCACGCCACGCGTGGGCCCATGCCCACGCCCACGCCCACGAGAAGCCCGTACCCGCGACAAAAAGGGAGAGCACCGCACCCGTGACCGCGTCAGCCGCCTCCGCCCCCACCGCCGCCGAAGCCCCGCAACACGGCGAGCGGGCGACGCCCGTCGAACAGGCCGCGCGGCACGCCCGCCGGGCCGTGGCCGACCTGGGCCTGACCGCGTCGCTGACCCCGCTGCCCGTCGACGGGACCGAGCCCGGCGCCTGGCGCTGCGATCTGTTCCGCGGCGGCGTTCCGGTCCCCGGCGGCGTCGGCTTCGGCAAGGGCCCTGGGCCGACCGCACGCGTCGGCGCCGTCTTCGAAGCCCTCGAACACCACCTCGGCGAACTGCCGCCGCCGGGACGGGCGGTCCTGCGCGGCGCCCACCAGGTGGCCGCCGCCCTCGGACGGCAGGAGGCCGTACTGGCCCGGCTGTCCGAGGGCCCCGACCGGCCGCTGGCCTGTCTGCCCTACCGGTCCCTGACCGGTCCGGGCGGCGCCGACGTACCCGTCTTCCTCTCCATGCCCGGCTACGTCGACCAGCCGGCCGCGGCACGCACCGCCGGGGGCGACGGCTACGACTACCGCGTACTGGGCCGCTACGCGCTCAACAACGGCTGGGCGGCCGGTGTCACCCGGACCGAGGCCGTGGTGCACGCCCTCAACGAGATCATCGAGCGGGACGCGATGTCGCTGCTGCTGGTCCGGCAGTTCCTCTCCCGCACCCCGCCGCCGCTGCGGGTGCTGGACCCGGCCGCCCTGCCCGGACCGCTGGCCGCGCTGCACCGGGCCGCCGAGGACCGCGTCGGGGCGCGGGTGTGGCTGCTGGAGATGACGACCGACCTGGGCGTGCCGGCCTACTGGGCGTACCTGCCGGCCGCACCGGGCGTCGCGGCCCGGGTGCGCGGCTGCGGCGCGTCCCTGTCGCGGACGTACGCCGTCGAGCGGGCGCTGCACGAACTGGTCCAGATCCACACGGGCGTGACCGGGTCCGGCGCCGAGCCACAGCCGGCGGCGCCCCACTTCGGGAGCCGCCACCCGGCCCTGCGCCGCTGCTACACGGCCGACTTCTCGGCCCGGCTCAAGGACGCGCACCACGTACCCTTCACCGCCGACGGCGCCGACGGCGGTGACGATGCAGTGCCCTGCGTGCCCGCCGCGAGCGCCGCGGACGCCGTGGACGCCGTGGACGCCGTGGACGCCAGCACCCTGCGGACCCCGGCGGACCACCTTGACGCCCTCCTGGCCCGGCTCTCGGCCCGCGGGTTCTCCGCCTACGCGTGGGACCGGTACACCGGCGACCACCTGGCCGTGACCAACGTCTTCGTCCCCGGCATGGAGCGCTTCATGGCCGTCACCGACGGCCACCTCGTCCTGCCCGGCCCCCGCGGCCTGGCGGCCCGCACCTGAGGACCGCCCGCGCCCAGGACGCGGGCCACCCCCGATATACGGATCCCCTCCATAGCGCCGTACCGCGGTACCGTCATACCGCCGTGCCGCCGTGCCGCCATATGTCATATGCCATACGGCTATACCGCTCCCCGAAATGCGGCTCCGCCGCGCGGGCGGCTGACCCGCGGCTGACCCGCGGGGAAACACCGCCACATCACCCGTGCCGCGAGGCAGACTGACCGCATCCGGCTTCCGCTGAGGCCGGAGGCGGGGTACTCACCCGTACCGCCGTACCGGACACGGAAAGGCATGCCACGCATGAGCGGGTCGCAGCTCTGGGACGACGTCGACTTCTACTTCTCCAGCCATCTCTCACCCGACGACGAGGCGTTGCAGGCGGCCCTGCGCGAGAGCGACGCCGCCGCCCTCCCGCACATCGGCGTCACCGCGAGCCAGGGCAAGTTCCTGCAACTCCTCGCGCAGATCCAGGACGCCCGGAACATCCTGGAGATCGGCACGCTCGGCGGCTACAGCACCATCTGGCTCGGCCGCGCCCTGCCCGCCGACGGCCGGCTGATCTCCCTGGAGTACAGCGCCAAGCACGCCGAGGTCGCCACCCGCAACATCGCCCGCGCCGGTCTGGACCGGGTCGTCGAGGTGCGGGTGGGACCGGCGCTTGAGTCGCTGCCCAAGCTCGCCGACGAGAACCCGGCCCCCTTCGACCTGGTCTTCATCGACGCCGACAAGGTCAACAACCCGCACTACGTGGAGTGGGCGCTGCGCCTCACCCGGGCCGGCAGCCTGATCGTCCTCGACAACGTCGTCCGCGGTGGGCGCGTGCTCGACGCGGAGAGCCACGAGCCGGACGTCCTGGGCACCCGCGCCGCCATCGAACTCATCGCCACCCACCCGAGGCTCACCGGCACGGCGCTCCAGACCGTGGGCAGCAAGGGCTACGACGGCTTCGCGCTCGCCCGCGTACTGCCGTGACCGCCGGGCGGAGCCGACCGCCCGGACATCACGCCTCGTGGTAGAAGCCCACATTGACCGTGCGCGGGCCGGTGCGGTCCTGGATGACGACCTCGCCGGCGCCGCCCCGCGGCAGCGCCACGCTCGCGCCGTACGCGATGGTCTGGGCGTACTCCCCGATGGTCAGCCGCACCACGGAGGACGGATCGGGCTGCGAGCCGCGCAGCCAGGTCACCTGCCAGCCGCCGTCCGGCCCGCACAGGAACTCCAGGTGCACCCGGGAGACGAACAGCCAGTCGTCGGGCGTGGCGAGCCGGCACACGGCCCGGTCGCGCCCCACCCGCAGCACCGCGCCCGGCTCGCTCGGCGCGTCGGCCAGGGCCATCCCGGCCGTGGCGCCCGCTTCGGTCCCGGAGACGGTGGCCATGGTGAGTTCGAGCACGTGCGTTCCCCCTGAGGTGATCATCTTCGTTCCGAAGTGCGCCGGTGGCAGCGGCCGAATGATAAATCCCCCGGCCGTGCCGCGTGCGCCGTCCGGCACAATGGACGCATGACCGAACGAAAGCCACCGGGCGTCCCGTTCGAGTCCTGGGTCGACAAACAGATTCACGACGCGCAGGGGCGCGGCGAGTTCGACGGGCTCACGGGTGCCGGCAAGCCGTTGCCGCAGGACGTCTACGCCACCTACGACGAGCTGTGGTGGGTCAAGCGCAAGATGGTGCGCGAGGGCCTGGCGCTGCTGCCACCGGCCCTGGCCCTGCGCAAGGAGGCGGAGGACGCGCTCGCGGCGGCCCTCGCCGCCCCCTCGGAGCGGATCGCGCGGAAGATCATCACCGAGGTCAACGTCAAGATCCGCGACATGATGTTCAAGCCGCCGCCGGGTCCGCCGCTCGGCAAGAAGCCGTACGACGTCGAGGAGGTCGTACGGGAGTGGCACCGGCGCAGGACGACGCCGCAGACGTAGGCCGGAAACGGCGCGGGGCGCAGGCCGGACCCAGCGCGACCGGCGCAACCGACGCAACCGACGCAACCGACGCAACCGACGCAACCGATCATGCGGGCCTCGGCATCGGCCGCGGCGTCAGGTGAACTTCGGCGCGGGCCCGCTCGACGGCTGCTCCCGCCGCGACCCGCACATCTCGTCGGTGAGCACCTTCACCAGCCGGTCCAGGTCGGTGGGCCGGTCCGGTCCCCACCAGTCGCCCAACAGCTCGGCCAGCGAGTCCTCACGGGCTCGGGCCAGCCGTTCGGCGACCTGGCGGCCCCGGTCGGTCAGGTACAGGCCGAGTCCGTCACGCACCGCGAGGCGCCGCTCCTCGATCTGGCGGGCTGCGTCCATGACCACGCGCAGCGTCACGAGCCCGCTCTCGGCGAGCACGCCGGGCTCCACCGACCCGTGCTTCCGTATCCGCAGCAGCAGCCAGCTCGCCCCGGGCAGCAGGTCGTACCCGGCCCGCTCGGTGATCTTCCGATACGTCTCCCGCCGCCCCTCGCGGGTGCCGAGCAACGACAGCGCGCGGCACACCTCGTCGTACGACGACCGCTGGACCGGGTTGGAGGCGAGCGTCTGCGTCCCTTCCGGCGCCGTCACCGAGGCGCGCAGCCGGTCCTCCTTGAGGAACCACGCCAGCGCGAAGCCGAGGAGCGCGACCGGCGCCGCGTACAGGAAGACGTCCGTGATGGAGGTCGAGAACGCGTGCAGGGCCGCCGGGCGCAGCGGCGGCGGCAGGCCGCCGATGTCACGCGGGTCGGCCTGGAGCGAGTTCACCGTGATGCCGGGCGGGAGGTGCACGCCCCGGAAGGCGGCGCCCAGTTCGACGGCGAGGCGGCTCGCGAAGACCGTGCCGAAGACGGCGACGCCGAACGAGGCGCCGATGGAACGGAAGAAGGTCGCGCCGGAGGTGGCGACGCCGAGGTCCTCGTAGGAGACCGCGTTCTGCACGATGAGCACGAGAACCTGCATGACCAGGCCGAGGCCCAGGCCGAGGACGAAGAAGTACGTGCTCATCACGGCCGTGGAGCTGTGCTCGTCGAGGCGGTGCAGCAGGAGCAGCGCGATCGTGGTGACCCCGGTGCCCGCGATCGGGAACACCTTCCAACGGCCCGTACGGCTGACGATCTGGCCGGAGACGGTCGAGGACAGCAGCAGGCCCGCCACCATCGGCAGCATGTGCACACCCGACAGGGTCGGCGAGATGCCGTGCACGACCTGGAGGAACGTGGGCAGGTAGGTCATCGCGCCGAACATCGCGAAGCCGACGATGAAGCTGATGAGGGCGGCGAGCGTGAAGGTGCGGATGCGGAAGAGTTTCAGCGGCAGGACGGGTTCGGCGGCTCTGCGTTCCACCTGGACGAACACCCCGGTCAGGGCGACGCCGAGCACGGCGAGGGCGATGATCTGGGGCGAGTTCCAGGCCCAGGTGGTGCCGCCGAGCGAGGCGACCAGCACCAGGCAGGTGGCGACCGCGGCGATCAGGAAGGTGCCGAGGTAGTCGATGACGTGATGGGCCCTCAGGCGCGGGATGTGCAGGGAGGTGGCGATCACGGCGAGGGCGACGATGCCGAGGGGCAGGTTGACGTAGAAGACCCAGCGCCAGCTCAGGTGCTGGGTGAACAGGCCGCCGAGCAGCGGTCCGAGCACGCTGGTGGTGCCGAAGACCGCGCCGAACAACCCCTGGTAACGGCCGCGGTCGCGGGGCGGGACGAGGTCCCCGACGATCGCCATCGACAGCACGATCAGACCGCCGCCGCCGAGGCCCTGGACGGCCCGGAAGATGATCAGCTGCGGCATGTTCTGGGCCACGCCGCACAGCGCGGAGCCGGCCAGGAAGATCACTATCGCGAGCTGGAAGAGTCTCTTGCGGCCGTACTGGTCGCCGAGCTTGCCCCACAGCGGGGTCGCGGCGGTCGAGGCCAGGAGGTAGGCGGTGACCACCCAGGACAGGTGTTCGAGGCCGCCGAGGTCGCTGACGATGGTGGGCAGCGCGGTCGACACGATGGTCTGGTCGAGCGAGGCGAGCATCAGTCCGAGGAGCAGGGCGCCGATCGGGACGAGGACGTTGCCGACGGTGCCCGCCGCGTCCCTGGCGTCCTGCGTGGAGCCATGTGTGTCCAGCGCCATGGGACCTCCCGGGCTCTCGTGACACCTTCCATCGTGAACGTTTTCACCCGGTATGGCCTGTTGTGGATCCTGACGAACGGCTACTGAATGTGACGCTCCGCGAGGATCCTGGGATTCTCGGGCCACGAGGGGACGGCCGGGTCCTTCGGGGTCCACGAGGTGCCTACGCGGCGCGCACTGGAGCCTGGGGACTGCCGGCGGGACCCACGGGGCGCCCGCGGGGGGCCTGCGAGGGGCCTGCGAGGGGGGCTGCGAGGGGGCTTCCGTGCGGCAGTTGTGTGGGAGGTCTGCATAATCTCTGGAGATCGCACGGGGAAGCGAAGGGAGGGGACGCGCACATGACGGATCCGGAGGGCAGCCCGTGCCCGGAGTGCGGGACGCCGCGGAAGGCCGACAACACGCCCGCGTGCCCCTGTGGCCCCCGGGCCGCCGACGCCCTGCTCGCCACCCGCACCGCCGAAGCCGCGGCGGCGGAGGACTTCAATCCCTTGCGGATACGGCCGTACGTCGACCTGGAGGGCACCGCCAACGCCGCCACGGGGGCGGGTACGGCCACGGGGGCGGCGCCGACCGAGGGGCCGGATGCCGGAGCGGGTCCGAGTGCCGACGCGGGCGCGGGCACCGGCGCGGGCACCGGCGCGAGCGCGGAGGCGGGCGCGGGGACGCAGGCGGGCGCGGGGGCGGAGGCGGGCGCGGGGGCGGAGGCGGGTACCGGTACGCGTACGGGTACCGGTACGGGTCCTGGCGCGGATGGTGAGGGTGCGGGTGCGGCCACCGCGGAGTTGCGGCAGGCCGGCGGCGCCGGGGATGCCACCGCACCCCGGGGTGCCGACGCCACCATGGAACTGCGCCGGGCCGAGGCCGCCCCGAACACGACGCCGCCCACCCCGCCGGCCACCCCGCTGCCCACCCCGCTTGCCACCTCGGCCACCGAGCCGAGCGCGGCCGACCTGCACCTGTTCGCACCGGGGCAGCACGCGCCGTACGACGACACCTCGACGGCCGAGGGATACGACGACACCTCGACGGCTGAGGGAACGGCACCGCGCCTCCGCTACCGCCGCACCGTCCTCCTCTCGGTCGCCTCGGCGGCGGTCGCCACCGTCGCGGTGGCCGGCTTCGCGAGCGGGCTGTTCTCCTACGACACACCGACACGGGACGGGGCGGCGCCCGAGGACGTACGGGCGGGCGTGCCGGAGCCGACGACCGACCCGGCCACCACGAAGGCGGCCACGGCCCCCACCACCGCGCCCCCGCCCGGCACCACCCCCTCCGCGCCGTCCCCCACCACCTCGCCGACCGCCTCCTCCAGCGCCTCGGCGACACAGTCGAACCCGGCCCCCTCGGCCGCTCCGTCCCGCTCGCCCGAGGCGACCGGCACGACGACGGCCACGCCCACCGCGGTGGCCACGCCGCCCGCCCCGGGCCCGGTCCTGCGGCGCGGCGACCAGGGACCCGGGGTCACCGAACTCCAGCTCCGCCTCAAGCAGTTGAACCTCTACTGGGGCGACACGAACGGCCACTTCGACAAGCGGGTGGAAGACTCCGTACGCAATTACCAGTGGGCCCGTGGCGTCCGCTCGGACGAGTCCGGGGTCTACGGCCCGGCCACCCGGGCGAGCCTGGAATCGGAGACCTCACAGCCCTGAGCCCCGCGCCACCGGCCCGGTCCCGCCCCCGGAGCCGCGCTCACCCACTCCGCACGGCAGGTCTCACCCGTTCTCACCCGTTCTCACACGGTCTCATCGGGTCTCATCGGGTCTCACCCGGTCTCACCCGGTCCCCGGGGACACCGGCGGCTGCTCGTGCGCGTGCTTGAGCCCCATCCGCGCGTCCACTCGCTCGGCCGCCGCGATCTCCGCCCAGAAGCGGTGCGTGCTGACGAAGACCGCCAGCTCGTGCTCCCGCTGCCGCAGCTTCTCCACCTCGGCCTGCTCGTCGTCCGTCCAGCCCGGGGAGGCGGGCCGCTCGACCCTGCGCCAGCTCTGCTCGTCACGGAAACCGTCCAGCGGCTCGACCGACCAGGGCAGCCGCTTCAGCAGGGCCGACAGCTCGGCCCGGACCTGATGCAGCTCCTCCTGACCGGCGAGCAGGTCACTCGGAAAGTCATAGGTCGTAGCCACGCGGCAATGCTACGCCTGTTCGATTTTGGGATGCGAGCCGCTTCAGCCACTTCGGGCCGTCCGGCGAAACGCCAGTGATCCGCAGGAAAGGTGCCAGTGGCCGCGGGCGAGGTACGGGTGATTCGCGGGCGAAGTGCCGGTGATTCGCGGGCGAGGTGCCGGTGATCACGGGCCGCGGGCCGGGCCGGCGGCCCCGCCCAGGACGGCGCGGACGCGGGCGGACGCGGGCGGGTGCGGGAGACTGGGCGCATGTGCCGGAGTATCAAGACCCTGCGTCCGCCCGTACTGCCCGAGGAAGCCACGGAGGAGGAGATCCGCGCCGCGGCGTTGCAGTACGTGCGGAAGGTCTCCGGGTTCCGCGCGCCCGCCGCGCACAACCAGGAGGCGTTCGACCAGGCGGTCGACACGATCGCGCGGGCGACCGCCGAACTCCTCGCCGGCCTGGAGGTCCGCGGCGCAGCCGCCCGTCGAGCGGGCTGAGCGCGCCCCCACCGGACCGAGAGGCACACCGCTGCCGGGAGGCCCGTTCACCCTTTGTTACGAGCGTCACAGGAATCGTTTTCCGGATGCGGGACAGGCGCACAGTCACCTACGGGAAGGCGCTCTTGTGACGACGACTACAGACGATCCACGTGACACAGCGGTGCCGAACCCCGGAACACGCCGCTTCCTGCGGCGCCTCACCGTCGCCACCGGCGGCGGCATGTTCATCGACGGGTTCGTCTTCGCCTCGGTGGCCTCGGCCCTGGCCGGCACGGCGATGGCCCGTGACATCGGTGTCACCTCCACGTGGAATTCGCTGATCTCGTCGTCGACGCTCATCGGCACGTTCTTCGGCGGGCTGTGCCTCGGGTACGTCACCGACCGGCTCGGCCGCCGGCCCATGTTCACCATCGACCTGTCGGTCTTCCTCGGCGCTTCCGTGCTGATGTTCTTCGTGACGTCGGCCTGGCAGGTGTTCGTCCTCGGCCTGGTCATGGGACTCGCGGTCGGTGCCGACTACTCCATCGGGTCACCACTGCTCGCCGAGTTCGCGCCCACCAAGAAACGCGGCAACTACCTCGGCCTCCTCGAAATCCTGTGGAACGTCGGGTACGTCGTCGCCTACCTCATCGGCTACCTGGTCAACACCAACTGGCCGGGCGCCTGGCACTACACGCTGGCCGCCAGCGCCGTCCCGGCCGTCATCTGCCTGCTGATCAGGCACGGCCTGCCCGAATCGCCCCGCTGGCTGATCTCCAAGGGCCGCCACAAGGAGGCCGCCGCCATCGTCGAGCAGGACCTCGGGGTGTCGATGGAGACCGAGGACTGGCGCGCCGAGCGGGCCGAGGAGACCCGCTACCGGGAGCTGTTCTCCCCCGACTACCTCCGGCGCACGGTGTTCACCTGCGTCTTCTGGATCTGCATCGTCCTCCCGTACTTCGCGCTGACGTTCTTCCAGCCGACCGTCCTCAGGGCGATCGGCCTCGGCGGCAACGCGCTCGTGGGCGCGCTGATCGGGACCGTCGTCGCGCTGATCGGTGCCGCGACCGGCTGGTTCCTGGTCGACCGGGTCGGCCGGCGGGCCATCCTGATCTGGCCCATGTTCGGCTGCGCGCTCGCGCTGTTCCTGGTGGCCCTCGACTCGTTCCTGCCGGTGTGGCTCGCCACGGTGTGCTTCTTCGGCTACCTGCTCTCGTACGGGATCATGAGCATCCTGCCGGGCATCTACCCCGACGAACTCTTCCCGACGTCCATCCGTACCTCGGGCGTGGGCCTGTCGTCCGCGGCCAGCCGGATCGGTGCCGCGCTCGGCACGTTCCTGCTGCCGATCTCGCTCGACCACCTGGGTCTGAGCTGGTCGATGGTGTTCATGGGCGTCGTGTCGCTGATCGGCGGCGTCACGTCCCTGATGTGGGCGCCGGAGACGAACAACGTGCAACTGACGCAGTCCGGCCACCGCCAGGCGGACGGCAAGGGCTGGTGGGCGAAGACCGCGCTGGTCCCGCAGCGGCAGCACTGATCCACCCGAAGCGGCACGGGAACCGGCCCCCGCCGCCGGCCGTCCTGCACGGGCCGCCTGCCTACGCGGGCCGCAGCTCCACGCGGGCCCCAGGTCCACGCGGGCCCCAGGCCCACAGGGGCCGCACCTCCACGCGGGCCCCAGGTCTACGCGGGCCGCCGGCGCATCAGATACGCCGCGCCCGCACCGGCCCCGAACAGCGCGGCGAGCGAGACGCCCGTGGCCAGCCAGGTGGCGCCCAGCCACTGGGCGCCGAAGTAGCCGAGCGCGACGCTGTACGCGGCCCAGGACAGGCCCGCCAGGGCCGACCAGGGCAGGAAGTCGCGGGCGCGGCGGTGGGCGGCGCCCGCGCAGAAGGAGACGACCGAGCGGCCGGCCGGGGCGAAGCGGGCCAGTATCACCAGGGCGCCGCCGCCACGGGAGAGGGCCGCGCCGAGACGTTCCTGCGCCGCGGTCAGCCGGCGGGAGCGGGCGATGGCACGGTCCAGGCGTTCTCCGCCGCGCCAGGCCAGGCGGTACGCCACCAGGTCACCGAGGACGGACGCGGTGGCCGCGGAGAGGATCAGGGCGAGCATGTCGGGCATGACGTGCAGGAAGTGCCCGGTCGCCGCGCCGGCCGCCGTCGTGGTGGCCGCCGTGATCACCAGCACGCCGCTGGGCAGCACCGGCAGGAAGACGTCGAGCAGCACCGAGAGGGCCACCATGGCATAGATCCATGGACCGGCGGTCAGTGACCCCAGACTCTCCTGCACGACGACTCCCCGATGCTCCCCCGGACGACAGCCACACAGCGTACGCGGCGGATGTGACAGCAGGGACACGGGGTACCGAAGAGGTCATGGGCACGCGACGGCGCCCCTCCCCGCGCGAACCGGACGTCCCCGAACAGAAGGGCAGGGAACCGGACGTCCCCGAACCGGAGGGCAGGGAACCGGACAAGACGGTCAGGCCCACCGCGCCGGGCCCACCGGAGACGGACCTGGCTCCACGCTCGGCCACGGTTTCCCTTCCGAGTCCGCCGCCGTGCGCAGCACCGCTCGTGCCACCGCGTCCGCGTCGGACAGGGTGACCGAGTCCACCCCGGGCCGGGCGCCCGCCGCGGTGACCCAGTGCACCCCTTCGGTGGGCACCCCGAAGGCGAACCGCCGCGGGTGCGGCGTGCCGCGACGGTCCCTCAGGCGGTACGGGCGGCCCGTCACATCCAGACCTCCGGTCTGGTAGCCGTCGACGGTGTGCGGGCGGCAGTCGCCGGTCCGCAGCAGCCGGGCCAGCAACTCGTCGGCGGTGCGGCGCAGATCGGGTTCCGGAAGGCGGGCCTCTATGAGCGTCGTCACCCGCACCGTCGAGCCCGGCACGTCCGGTGAGTGCGCGGTCCACGCCCCGTCCGTACCGTGCACCTCCAGCCGCGGCCCGAGCACGTCCACCACCCCCGCGTCGAGCAGTGCGGCCAGTTCCTCGATGCGCCGGCGGGGCGGGCCGATGGAGAGGAAGGCGTTGAGCGGGGTGTACCAGCGGTCCAGGTGGTCCCGGCGGGAGGCACCGGCGAGGCCGCCGTGGTCGACCACGAGCCGTATCTCGTTGCGCAGGTCGCGGAGCACGTCCAGGGCCGCCTTCAGCGGTCCGGCGACATTGCCGAGGGCGGCCTGCGCGGCGTCCTCGCGCAGATACGCCCGCAGCCAGGTCCGCCACTCCTCCCGGTCGGCGAACTCCCGCCCCGTGTGCGGCCGGGCGATCCGCTCCCAGGACCAGCGGTCGGCGGCCGGCACCCCGAACTCGTCGAGCAGCAGGGCCTCCGCCGGGTCGCCGTGCGGCACGGCGAGGAACCGCTCGGCGAGGTCGGGGCGGCGGGTCAGCGCGCCGTAGTAGACCGCCTCCACCTCCTTGGCGACCAGCGGCCATATCTCCGCCAGGAAGTCCGGCGCCTCCCCGGAGTCCGCGCGTTTGCGGAAGCCCGCGATCGCCTCCGGGGTCAGCACGCGCGGGGTGTGTCTGCCGTACGGGCCCTTCGCGTTGTCGCCGCGCGCCTGGTAGGGGATGCCGCGCCGGGAGCCGGCGTACAGGCGTGGTTCGTCGCCGGAGGGGGTGTAGCGCAGGGTGCCGTCGGCGGTGCGGGTGAAACGGCCGCCGCGGCCGGTGGTCAGCAGGGCCAGGTGGTCGAAGAAGTTGAGGCCGAGGCCGCGCAGCAGCACCGGTTCGCCGGGGGCGAGCGGGGCGAGGTCGACGTCGGCGGGGTTGGCGGGCGGTATGTGGCGCAGGCCGTGGCGTTCGGCGTGGGCCGCGAGTTGTCGTCGCGTCCCGTCCTCGGCCTCCGGGAGGTGGCCCTGCGCGAGGACCACCGCCGACAGTCCTGCCAGGGTCCGGCCGTCGTCCAGGGTCAGGGTCTGGCGGCCGTCGGGGGCGTCGTCGAGCCGTACGGCGCGCGCCTGGTGCGTCCGCACGTGGACGCCGTCCGGTGCGTGGCGCACGACCCGGGCGAACACCCACTCCAGATAGCGGCCGTAGTGGGCGCGGGTCGGGTACTCGTCCGGGCCCAGCTCGCCGTCCGCCCACTCGAACAGGCTGGGGCCGGTCCGGATCGGTCCCGAGCAGTCGACGCTCTCGTCGGTGAACAGCGTCACCTGGCAGGCGACGGTGTTCATCAGCAGTTCCGACGGCTGGGCGGTGCGCCAGACGCGGCCCGGTCCGGGCGGCGCCGGGTCGATCACATGGACCGTCAGGCGGACGCCCGCGGGCAGCAGCTCGGACGCGGAGGCGCAGAGGCGTTCCAGGACACTGGTGCCGCGGGGGCCGGCGCCGACCAGGGCGACGGAGACCGCGGAAGTTTCCTCGGCCGGTGCGGAGGTCGGTGCAGACAAGGGTGGGACTCCCGGACAGGTGGGGCGCAAGGCGGCGGGACGCCCGCGGCGAGCGGACGGTCCGCCTCATCATGCCGCCGCCCGTCACGGAAGCCAACGCGGACCCCAGAGGTCACTGTTGTCCCTCGTGTACCGGTGAGGGCGGAGTTCTCCGCATGACGAGGTTGCGGTACGGCAGTGAAGCAACACGGCATCGAAGGAGTCCGGGCCGCTACCGGACCCGGGACTGCCGCGTGCCGTTCACCGGCGTCTGCCGGGCCCCAGGCTCGTCGCCCCTGGCTGCCCCGGCGCTCCGGCCGACGGACCGTAAGGGCTGTTCCAGGACGAGTACGCCACCTGGTATCCCGGCTGAGCAGAAGCGGGCGCTGCGATCGTCATCCCCTGCATCCCCTGCGACAACGCGTCCACCCCAGGAGGCGGGGCCTGCCACCCCTCCTCGGGATACACGTATCCGCCGTATCCGCCCGCGTAGGGCGCGACCGCGTTCACCGGCCCGGACACCGGCCCGGACCAGGAGTCGGGCGCCGCGAACGCCACACCGGCACCGACACCGTAGAAGGAGCCGTCGAGCCCGCTCTGCATCACCGCGTCCGCATGCGGCGACCGGGGCACGGCGTGCTCCCCGAACTCCTCAAGACTGAGCAAGGACTTCAGATCGTCCTGCACCTTCTCCGCCGCCTTGCAGGCTTCCTCGCTCACCCCCTCACGCAACACTTTGTCCCTCACCTCGCGATTCGTCAGGTCAAGCGCAAGTTCGGCGATGAACGACGGCACAGACACACCCGACGGGCCACTCTCCGGCTGCGGCTCCTTCAGCCGCACCACGACCGGCTTCCGACCCTGACCGAGACTCACCGCCACCTTCAACCCCCGCGGCGGCACCTCGGGCCACGTGAACCACCGCCGATAATCCTCATACACACGCTTCGCCACATCCAGCCGACGCGTCCTCTCCTCAGCACGCCTCTCGTTCTCCTGCTTGCGGTAATGCGGAGTTGCCCGCGACTCCCGCTGCCGTTGCTGCTCCCGTTCGCGGTTGTCCCGATCCTCCCGCCGGTTCCGCACCCCCGCCCTCTGCCGTTCGCGGTACCCCGGATCCGTCTCCCGTCGCTGCTTCACCCGCGCCTTCTGCTGTTCGCGGTACCCCGGATTCTCCGCATACCGCGCCCGCGCCTCCTCCTGCTCCCGTTCGCGGTGCTCCGGATCCTTCGCCCGCAGGTCGCGCCGCTTTTGATTCCATCTCTCGCGTCTGGTTCGAGGTCGGTCGTCGTCCGATGGCATATGGGTCCGCATCCCTTCGATCTCCATGTGTTCCCAACACCACTACAACTCGCCGGCACCACCGTCCGGTTCACCGGTCCGCCCGGCTCTCGTCGTGTCATAGGCGTGTGACAGCGGCGTCATGGACGCGAGACGGCACGAACTCGCGGGCCGGAGCGGTCATCAAGAGGACTGCAAGAACGCGGCACCGAGCACCGGGCTGCCCGCGTCCGTCGCCCCGGAAGGAAACCGCCGTGATGAACCATCGTCAGCGCACCGCCCTCGCCGCGACCGTCGCGCTCGGCGCGAGCCTGCTGATGACCGCGTGTGAGGGCGGTAACACATCGTCGGCGCCGACCGGTTCGTCGTCCGGCGTGGCCGCCGCCTCGGGATCCTCCGCGACCTCGGGCCAGGCCGGCACCTCGGCGCCCGGCAGCGCCGGAAACAGCGGTTCCGGCGGTTCGGCGTCCTCCGGCGGCAAGACCGCGGGAAGCGGCTCGTCGGACAGTTCCGGTACGGACAGTTCCGGTACGGACAGTTCCGGTACGGACGGCGTCGACACCGCCGGGGACAAGACCGGCTACGGGCAGGAGTGCGGTACGAACGACATCTCCTGGAGCGCGACCACCGAGACCCAGGCCGGTGGCTACTTCCTGATCAAGGCCATGGCCAAGCCCGGTATCACCTGCGTCATCCCCGCCCGGTTGCCGGTCGTGGCCTTCGGCTCGGACGGTACGCGGGCCGAACCCGCCGAGCAGTCCGCGGGCCGGCCGATCACGCTGAAGGCAGGGGCCGCCGCCTACGCCGCCGTGAACCCGAAGACCACCCACAACAACAACGGCGTGGAGTACCAGGACCTCATCGTCAGCGTCGCGCAGGACGACCCGAACCCGGAGTCCCTGAACGTCGGCTCCTTCGTCGCGGACAAGCCGGTCGTCAGCAGCTGGCACACGTCCGCCGCCGAGTCGTACGCCATCTTCACGAACTGAGGCAGTTTTGCACGCGGACACTCCGCACTCCGGGATTCGTACCGCCGCGCACCCGTTGCAGACGGCGCGGGCGGTCGGACGCCCGCCACTGCCGACCCGGCCACAGCCGAGAGCCCCGCCGCACTTCCTTCATCGGCGGATGCGGGCGGGGCTTTCGCCTGCGTGACGCGGGTAGATCGCATGGACACGCCAGACGGACGCCCGTGCGGGAAAGACAACACGGGCCCCGTGCACCTTCACTTGCTCAGGCCGCCCCGCGAGGGTCCAATGCCGTGGCGATGGGATTGGCCGGGGACGACATTCGACTGGGACGGCCGAGATTGCGATCCGCGAGACCCGATATTCAGAGACGCCAGCGCTCGCGCCACTCTTGAGTTTGAATTCTGGCCGGTGGGCCGGGGATTCCTTACTTGCGATGTGGACTGCCTCTCGGACTGCGGGGCAGCGGTCTGCGCTACTGCCGACTGTTCGACTGCGCCTCGTGCAGCCGCGCCGGCAAACCGTCTCTCAACCTTCGTCCACTCGCCGAGAGCAATGCGAACCGCAGAAAACGCCCCATTGAAATCCTCAAGCCTGCTTTTGTCCTGCGGGTGCGCGAGCACACGATCCGCGGTGAATTTGAAGACAGGCAGGGCACTGAGGTAATTCTCATACGTCTGCCGATCCTGGCCACTATGCCCGTTACTTGCCAGCAGCCTTTTGAAGTTCTTCTCAGCCGCCTCCCCCCAATCAGCACAGAGGTCTGATGCATCGAGTCTCCCGTCGGGCACCGTTTTCGCCGGCATCCCGGACTGTGGGGTCGCGGTCTGCGCTACTGCCGATCGCTCGACTGCGCCCCGTGCAGCCGCGTCGTACTCTTGATAGAACCGTTTATCAACCTCCATCCACTCACCGAAAGCATGGTGAGCCGCAGAAAACGTCTCATTGAAAGCCTCAAGCCTGCCGCCCTTCTGCGGATCTATTCTCACAGAACCCGTAGCGGAATAGAAGGCATGCAGGGAAGTCAGGTAATTCTCATACGCCCGCCGCGCTTCTTCACCAAGTCCCATCACATCACGAGACACATTTCCGGAATTGTAATCCCGGGCACGCTGCTCGCGACTTTCAAACAGCCTTGTGAAATTATTCTCAGCTGCCATCCTCCAATCATCGAAGAGATCTGGTGCATCGGATCTCCAGTCAGAAACCATTTTCGCTGGGTCTCCTATGTATTGCCGTCGGCGGAGACCAGAGAAGTGCCGCGCCTACCACCCGCAGCTCGGGCCCGCCGACCCCGTGTGAACCTCGCACAGGGGACAACGTCTCGGCGAGGGGACCGGTTCAACCGGCCGGCGGGGCAGCCGTCTTGATGCGCGACCGTTTCACGGGCGGGTCCGTGCGCTGCCGAGTCGATGGCATGGATCCGTCAGACGGTCGGGCGGACGCCCGTGAAGAGAAGAAAACGCGGACCCCGCACCACTTCATCTTCACCTGCTCGGTCCGTTCCGCGAGGATCTACTCTGGGCGCCATTCGGCGAGTACCTCGGAGATCCCGGTCCTTGAGGTCCTGCACGCCGCGCATTACCTTGACCCGCACCCAACTCACCCGGGGACGGTTGCCCATCCCCACCACGTGGGCCGGATTGCGGATCCTGACGTGCATGCCTGGCCACATCGACGTTCGCACCGAACGTGGTTGGTATAAATATAGGTCTGGGTACTGAAGCCAGGTGGGGGAAATTACTGCCTGGGTCCCGTACCAGACCAGTTCGGTGCAACCGGTCCCTGATCGCCCGCGGAACCCCTCGCATGCCGTTTTCCGCCAAGTTATGGATTACTTGACCCAGATTGTATGCCGTGTTACCGTCAAGCGAAACGAAATGATTCTCAAGCGGTCCATAGAGACGCCCCGAAGAATCATAGTTCCCTTCATTATTCAGGTACCTGTCCAGCGCCTCCCCCATTAGGAGCCAAGTCTGCGCTGCTTGCTCCGCATTCGGTGCTTGCTGCGCGGGACGCTGCCGGGGTCGTGCGGCCGCGGCTTGTACTCCTGCCGCCGGCTGGGCCGCGTCCCGAAGATCCAGAGTCTTTTGCATCGCTTCGTGGAACGCTGTCGCATGAGACACCCACTTGTCGCGGGCTTCCTTATGCCGATGCACAGCGTTTTCGTATTCCCCGTGCCACTCCGGATCATCACGCCATGCCACCTCGGCACCACGGAGTTGCCGTTCGGTCGACTTGTAAGTTCTTTCCGCCTCTTTTGCGGCTTCGCACAGTCGCTCCAATTCGCGAGACCAATTGTCGCGGAGGTGACCCTCGTAGTGCCGCTGGAGAGTTCTCATCCGCCGCGGACTACCAGTTTCTGACTGCCCGGAACTGATGAAATCAGTGGAACTGTCGTCGTAATCCATTTTCCCTGGCTCTCCTTATTCATGACGCCGACGGCGTTGGCGCGCGGTCGACGCCAAGGCCGCTACCCCGCCGGGCCCATGACTGTCTTCACCTGTTTGCGGAATATCCGTTCGGTGCGTTCCGCGCGAATCCACCGTTGCCGGGGGGACTGTAGGGCCGGCCGGGGGCGCCATTCTGCCGGGGCAACCGGTCAGCCGCGGGTCGGCCCTGACCGGCGTTCCTGGCCACGGCGGCGTTCACGGCCAGCATGCCGTTTTGCGCCCCCGTACGTTGCTGACGGCCAGTTACGGGACGTGGTGGAAACGTTCGCCCAAAGGGAAGGTTGCTGTCTACGTCCAACGCCAGGCCATTTACGTGCAGTCGGTTCCTGATCTCCTGCGGAACATCTCGCACGCCCCAAGACTGGAAGTGAGAGATTCTTATGCCCAGAGGGTACTCTTCACCGTTGTCCAGCGTCTCCGTATGATGTGCGGGCACTGCATAGTAGGTACGCCGAGGAAATCTATCGCGGTCTCCGCGAATTTCGACGTAGTTACTTTGATTTTCCAAGTAAAGCTCTAGGGCCTCACTGAGTCCGGGCAGACCATGCGCATTTACTTGCCCACTCGCATTCGCTTGCCTGCTGTTCCCGGCCGGAAATCCATCCATCATCCCGTCAGATTCAACCCTGTGAGGCATGGTCATCGCTCTCCTTCCGATTCTCTGGTTCATCAATTATCCGAATTCGGGATGATGGCGAAACCGGGGATGTGTCGCGCGTGCCGCTCCGCAGCTCGGGCCTGCCAACTCCGTATGGACCTTGCTCTGGGGACAACGTCTCGGCGAGGGGGCTGGTTCAACCGGCCCGGCGGGGCAGCCGTCCCGGCGTGCGACCGTGTCATGGAGTGGGCGGGGCCAGGGAGCCGCAGCACCGCGAAAGCCCCACCGATGCCCCGCTCCGCGCTCGGTGGGGCTTTCGCGGTCGCGGTACCGGCTCAAGCAGGTGCCGAAGCCCCTGTCCAGGAAGGCTCTTTCACATGCTCGGGCCGCTCGGCCTGTTCTGCTGCGATCCATGGCGGCGGTGATAAGGCCGATCGTGGGCGCCATGCGACTGGTGCGACGGAGATCGCGATCCGCTGGCAACGGAATCTTGAGCCGCCAGACTTCGCGCCACTCCCCACTGCCACTGCTCTATCCGTTGCGTGTTGGACTCCATGTAATTCTGGTAGGCGGCAAGCTGGGCGGGTTGCCACTGATTGTATTCGGCCGCAGCGCGTGCAGCTTCCTGCCGATCCCAATAATTCAGAGTGCCCTTCACTGCTTGCTGGTACCGCGTCCCGAGACTCACCCACGCGTCAGTATTTCTCTTATGCCGACTCACTACTGCTTGGTAACCCCGCTCCAAATTCCGCGACCGCTTATCCTTATTCCATGCCTTGAAGGCTTCCTTGATTTCCTGTTCGGTCGACCTGAAATTCTCCATCGCCCGCCTTGAATCTTCGCGCATGCTTGCGATGTGGGGAGACATATTATCGCGAAGGTAAGGCCAGTATTGATGCCCTTTATTATATCCCCACAGCTCGTCGAGTTTGGCTAGCCCAGTCAACTGGTCCGGGGTGTAATATATTCTCCCGGAGTCGTTGGAATCATGGAAGCTTCGGCCGCCAGAGCCCATTTCTGCTGGCTCTCCTTTTTGTTGACGCCGACGGACACCGGGGAAGTGCCGCGTATGCCACCCGCAACTCGGGTCCGCCGACTCCGCGTGAATCTTGTACAGGGGACAACGCCCTGGCGAGGGGGCTGGTTCAACTCGGCCCGGAACGCAGCCGACTTGGCACGCGACCGCGCCGAGGAGACAGCGGGACCAGGGAACCGCAGCAACCCGAAAAGCCCCACCGACGCCCGACTTCGGGCGCGGCGGGGCTTCCGTGGTGGCGGCTGGGTCAGACGGTGCCGAAGTCTCCGGCCTTGACACCCACCACGAAGGAGGCGAACGCGGCAGCGGGGAGGCTCAGCACCGGACCGTCCTGGTTCTTGGAGTCGCGGACGGGGACCAGGCCGCGAGCGGCGACGAGGTTGGCGGCGACCTCTATGCAGGCGCCGCCGTTTTCACTGTACGAGGACGTGAACCAACGCGGGTTTTCGGTCGTCACGAGGTGTCCCTTCCTGACTGACTGATCATGGCCACAGATTCAGCCTGCGAGCGGGCTTCGGCCTGTAGTTGATGGTATGTCGTCAGTATCGGTAGTACGAACGTGCTATCCCGTTCGAGATGACCCCGATGGGCGGACTCGGCGTACGACACGAGCGAGCGGTCTGGCAGCGTCAGGATGTAGAGCGGCAGGCTGACCGGACGGCGTGCGCCCATGCTGAACGGGGCAACCTGGAGCACCGTGTTCGGCTGATCGGCGAACTCAAGCAGGCGCTCGAACTGAGCCTTCATGACGGCCGGTTCGCCGACAGTGCGACGGATGCAGCTTTCGTCCAGCACCACGAAGATCAGAGGTGGACGCGTCCGGACGAGCGAGGCTTGCCGCGACGCGACGAGCGCCAACCGCTTCTCCGCCTGCTCACTGGTGATGGTCCCCCGCTTTACATCGCCCTGGGCGAGCACGGCCGCGTACTCCGGAGTCTGGAGCAGACCGGGGACGACACCGACCTCGTACACCCGGATCTCCGCCGCACGCCCCTCGTACTCGACGAACTGCGGGAAGCCCTCCAGCAGTGCAGTCTGCCGGACCGCGCCGCACTGTCGTTCCAGCCGAGTACCCGTACCCAGTGCCTTGTCCGCGCTACGCGCGAAGTGGGGAGTTGGAGAGCGGCGACCGGTTTCGACGGCAGAAATATGCGTCCCGGAGTAGCCCGAGTGTTCCCCCAGTTCGTCCTGGGTCCAGCCGCGCTCGTCTCGTAACGCGCGTAAGAGCTGACCGAAAGCAGCCTTGGGCGACCTTTCGGGGTCCAATTCTTTCCTGTTCAACGACTGCGGCCCACCCTCCGTGCAGATGACGCAAGTTGAAGACGTCCACACTGTAGGTCACGCTGATTTCCCTTGGTAGTGGATTCGCTACGGAGAGGAGTTGTCGTGTCCGTCAAGAACGACCCCAACCAGCCACAAATCCCCCCACACGCACCCCCCACTGGCACTCTCATGGTGGACGCGGACGAACAAGTCGGCGAATTTCGAGGTGAGTTGGGTGGGCTCTGGTATCTGCGCGCCGTAACAGGCGGGCGGGAGTGGACCGTTGCCCCGGCCGATGCGCACCCGGCCAGCCCCGCGCAGCGGCTGCGCGCCGAGACCGCCCGCGCCAACGCCCGCAGCCGGGGTGAGGTGCTGTGACCGCTGCGGCCCGTTACCAGGCGGAGGTGCGGGCCACGGGCCCGGTGTTCGGTGCTGCCGGGACCACGCAGTACAGCCTCGGCACCTCCCTGACCGCCTCCCCGGAACTCGCGCTGCGCTGGCTGCGCGGCGAAGCCCTGCGGATCGCGGACCGGCTCGATCCCGATCCGCAGCACTCGGCGTGGGTGCGGCCGGCGATGCGCACGGCGCCCGTACCCGTGCCCGACTGCCCCGCCGAACTCCGCGCCTGGGCCACCGACCCCACCGAGCAGCGCGCCGCACACGAGCAGATCAGGGCCGGGCGCGCGCTGGCCGTCCGGATCCCCGACGCGGGCTGCACCTTCACCCTCTCCGTCCGGCCCGCCGACACCCCGGCCCCCGCCAGGAGAGCCGCCGCACGCCAGGCCGCCCGGGACGACAAGGACACCATCGTCGAACGCTACCGGGCCCGTGAGCCGCTGGCCCGGATCGCCGAAGCGTACGGCGTCACCCCCCACTGGCTCGCCCTCCGCCTCGACGAATGGGGCGTCCCGCGCCGCCAGCGCTACGAGGCCCACCTGCACCGCCGCCCCGCCCACCGCCTCTTCCGCGGTCGCACGCCCCGCCGCACGACAACCGAAGTACAGGCCGCACAAGCCGAGTTCACCGACCACCGCACCGACGTGACCACCCGCTACCAGGACGGCGAGTCCATCACCTCCCTCGCCCGCTCCTTCCAGGTCAACCACACCTGGGTCGCGGAACGCCTGGCCGACTGGGGCGTACCCCGCCGATGACCCACAGCACCGCCACGACCATCCGCGACACCGTCGCCCGCGCCTTCTCCCGGACGCTCTCCGTCCTCACCCCCCGCCGCCCCCGCCGCCGTCGGCCCGGCCGCCACAGCGCCCGCTACCTCCTCACCGCCGTACCGCCCCCCGCCCCTCCGCAACCCCCCGACCAGAGTCCCAGGGCGTACGCCTGGTCCACACCCGTCCCCGACCACGTCCGCGCCCGCCGCGCCCCCCTGCGCGGTGAGGAAACACGCCTCGTACGCCCCTACGTCCGCACCGAAACGACGCCCCGCCACTCGGCCGTCACCCGGGAACGACGACGCGCCGCAGCCCTCGCCGCGCTCGGCGTCGACTACCCCTACACCTACGAAGGCGCCCCTTTCCCCCTCTCCGCGTTCACCCCCACCCGCACCGCCGCGGAGGCGACCGCATGACCCACCAGGCACCCGAGAACAGGACCCCGGCCCGGGTCCGGGTCTGCGCACGCTGCCTGCGCGAGACCACCGAAGCCGTACTCGTCGAGTGGATCGACACCGGAAGCGGACCCGGTGTCGAGGTATGGACCTGTCCGGCCCATGTGAAGGGCTATGCCCCCGGCCACCCCTCATGACCCCGTGAGGGCGGACTCCTGCACGGTCGTCAGCTTCCCGTCCCGGCGGGCCCGCTCCAGCCGCAGCCGGGCCGAACGCCCGGTCAGCGTCAGCGTCATGAGCTGGTTGCCGAACCACGGGCCGCCCGTCCTGCGCCAGTCCACCGGCGGCCTGGGACAGCGGCCGTGCCGGGCGAACCGGCGGCCCAGGACACGCGCCGCCGCGCTCCAGCCGAAACGGAAACCGAGCCGGATCGAGAGCGGGATGGAGTTGTGCACCGGGGAGCAGGTGAGCTGGAGGACCCGGGCGTCGGGCGGGCCGGCGGGCCAGGACGGCTCGGCGACGTACGCGTGGTGGACGTCCCCGGACAGGACGAGGGCCGTCGCCGGTGCCCCGGGTCCGGAACCGGCCTCGGCGAGCAGCGCGGCCAGGGCGGCGAAGGAGTCCGGGAAGGCCGCCCAGTGCTCCAGGTCGGCCCGGCGGCGCAGGTCCTCGCCGAACCGCGCCCAGCGCGGCCCGCGTTCGCCCCGGCACAGCGCCGCGTCCCAGGTCTCGGCGTCGTGCACCAGGTGCGGCAGCAGCCAGGGCAGCGAGCTGCCGATCAACAGGTGGTCGCAGGAGCCCCGGTCGGCCAGCGCCTGGTCGCGCAGCCAGGCCGCCTCGCCGGGGTCCAGCATCGCGCGGCCGTTCTCGTCGAGCACCCGGGCGGCCCGGGTGTCCACCATCAGCAGCCGGACCCGGCCGAAGTCACGGCGGTAACTCCAGCGCACCGACGCGGGATCGGCGTCCGCCTCGGCGGCGAAGGCGCGCAGCAGGTCGGTGCCGTCGGGGGTCTCGCGCACGGCGGCGTACAGCGGGTCGGCGGCGAGTTCGGCCGGGGACAGGTTGCCGAGGTGCTGGTGCACCCAGTACGACATCAGGCCGCTCAGCAGCCGCTCGCGCCACCAGTCGGTGGCCCGCATGTCGGCGAGCCAGGCGGCCGAGGTGTTCCAGTCGTCGATCACGTCGTGGTCGTCGAAGATCATGCAACTGGGCACGGTGGACAGCAGCCAGCGCACCTCGGGGTCGAGCCAGGACTCGTAGTAGAGCCAGGTGTACTCCTCGTAGTCGGCGACCTCGCTGCCCGGGGGATCGTCCAGGCCGCGGCGGGCGGCGATGCGGCGGCGGATCGCGCCGGAGGTCTCGTCGGCGTACACCTGGTCGCCGAGCAGCAGCAGGACGTCGGGCCGCTCGGCGTCGGGGGCGGCGGCCAGTCGGAGGGCGAGCGAGTTCAGGGCGTCGGGGCCGACCCGGTCGTGCCCGTCGGCGGGGGGCGCGGCCCAGCGGCAGGAACCGAACGCCATGCGCACGGTGTCGTCGGCGGCGGGCGTGCGGATGACCGAGGGCGGGAAGGGCGAGTCGGGCAGCGGCCACACGCGGGTGTCGTCCAGGAACACCTCGTACTCCGGTGCCGTGCCCGGGGTCAGGCCGGTCACCGGGACCAAGGCGTAGTGGTGGCCCGCGACCTGGAAGGTGCGGGCCGTGCCGCCCGCGCCGTCGGGGCAGCGCACCTCGGCCGTGCACGGGCGGCTCGCCTCCACCCAGACGGTCGCCGACGAGCCGTCGGCGTACCTCAGCAGTGGTCCCAGGCGCAGTTCGGTCACGATCACCCTCCTCCGTCGTCCCGTACGGTACGGAACGACGGAGGCCGGTGCGGAGCGGTTCCGGTGATCGGCAGCCGCCGGGGCGGAGATCAGCAGCCGCTGAGGTAGTTGGTGAGCGCGCTCTTCTCGGCGGAGTCCACGGAGAGGTTGTAGTAGTACTTCACCTGGACCCAGGCACGGACGTACGTGCAGCGGTAGGCGGTACGGGACGGCACCCAGGTGGCCGGGTCCTGGTCGCCCTTCGCCTGGTTCACGTTGTCGGTGACGGCGATGAGCTGCGGACGGGTCAGGTCGTTGGCGAACGCCTGGCGCTGGGCGGTGGTCCACTTGCTCGCGCCGGAGTCCCATGCCTCGGCGAGCGGGACGAGGTGGTCGATGTCGAGGTCGGAGGCGGCGGTCCAGGTGGCGCCGTCGTACTGGGAGTACCAGCTGCCGCTGGTGGCGGCGCAGGAGGAGTCGGTGACGACGTTCGAGCCGTCGCGCTTGAGGACCGTCTCGCGGGTGTTGCAGGCGCCGCTGATGGTGATCCAGTGGGGGAAGAGGTCGCGGTCGTAGCCGGTGCGGTTCTCGGTGGCCACGGTGAGCTGGGCGAGGTAGCTGCGGGCGGTGGCGCCGCTGACCGGGGTGGGGAGCGCGGCGGAGGCGGCCGGGGAGTTGAAAAGCGCGACGGAGGCTATGAGAGCGGTGAGTGCGCCGAGTATGCTGATCTGTCGACGCGCGTAGAACCTGGGCATGCGAACTCCCTTGAGGGGTGGGGATGTTGGAGCGCGAGCGAAGGAATGCTCGCGGCCCGGCGTTGCGCTCGGGTGTGCGCCCGGTAAGAAGTTAGTGACGCGTACATGACACGACAAGGTTTACGGTCGAACTTTTCCTCGCGTACGATGACTGGCGCGAAGGGGAGTAGCTCTACGCCGGGGTCGTCGACACACTGCTCAGCTCGTCCGAGCCGGCGCCCGGAGGCGGACCTCGGAGACGGGGCCGGCCAGCGAGACCTTCGGCAAGCAGTGCACGCCCGTGCCCGACGGCACGGGTACCACGTGGACTGCCGTGCCGGGGTGTCGTGATCGCGAAGCAGGAACACTCTCGGCGGGGCGGCCCCCGACCGATTGAGGAACCTTGATCAGCATCACCGTGACGGCGCTCGTCTTCGGCGTCATCTTCCTCGCCGAGCTACCGGACAAGACCGCGCTGGCCGGCCTCGTCCTCGGCACCCGCTACCGTGCCTCGTACGTCTTCGCGGGCGTCGCCGCCGCCTTCACCCTGCACGTCGTGCTGGCCGTCGCGGCGGGCAGCGTGCTCACCCTGCTGCCGCACCAGATCGTCCAGGCGCTGACCGGTGTCCTCTTCCTCGGCGGCGCGGCGGTACTGCTGCTGAAGAAGGACGACGGCGAGGAGGACATCCGGCAGCCGGAGAACCAGTCCTTCTGGAAGGTCGCCGGGACGGGCTTCATGCTCATCCTGGTCGCCGAGTTCGGCGACCTCACCCAGATCATGACCGCGAACCTCGCGGCCCGTTACGACAACCCGCTCTCCGTCGGCCTGGGCGCGGTGCTGGCGCTGTGGGCCGTGGCCGGGCTCGGCATCGTCGGCGGAAAGGCGCTGATGAAGCGGGTGCCGCTGACGCTGATCACACGGATCGCGGCCGTGCTGATGCTGGCGCTGGGCGTGTGGAGCCTGTGGGAGGCGGTGGCCTGACGACGGCGGATCCCGGGGCGGCGGGCCCGCTGCCGCCGGGCCGCCGACGCGGGCGCGATGACGTCGGACGAACTGAACGTCCGGTGAACGCTCGCGGGGGGTGCTGGCGAGACACCGGATCGGTTTTGTACCGTAGACAAACAAAGTGGCTCCCGTCCGCTTCCCCTGACCGGCGGGCGGGGCCGCCTTGTGCCACCGGGGGTCCGATCGTCCGGGGTCGTCCGGGGTCGTCCGGGGTGTCCTCCGGAACCTCCGGGGCGACCTCACGGAACCTCGTCCGTTCCGGGGCCCGTCCCCCTCGATCTTCCGTCCCGACCTTCCGTCCCGACCTTCCGTCCCGCTTGGAGCCGTCGATGCCGTCCACCGTCCTCACCGCCCGCGCCCTGCTGCTCGACATGGACGGCACGCTGGTCAACTCCAACGCCGTCGTCGAACGCATCTGGCGCCGCTGGGCCGAGCGGAACGGCCTGGACGGCGACGAGGTGATGAAGGTCGCGCACGGGCGGCAGGGGCACGCCTCGATGGCCCTGCTGCTGCCCGACCGGTCCGTCGAGCAGAACCTCACCGACAACGCCCGCATGCTGGCGGAGGAGACCGCCGACGTGGCGGGTGTCATCGAGGTCCCCGGCGCGGGCGCCTTCCTGCGGGCCCTGCGCGGGCTGCCGCACGCCCTCGTGACCTCGGCCGACGTCGCCCTGTCCACGGTGCGGATGGCCGCGGCGGGGCTGGACCTGCCGGAGCTCAGGATCACCGCCGAATCGGTCGGCGCGAGCAAGCCCGACCCGGAGGGCTTCCTGAAGGGTGCCGCGGAACTCGGTGTCGCGCCCGCCGACTGCCTGGTCTTCGAGGACTCCGGCGCCGGCATCGCCGCGGGCCGCGCCGCGGGCATGCGGGTCGTGGGCGTGGGACCGCGCGCCGAGGCGCACGGGCCGGACGTCGTCGTGAACGACCTGACCGGGGTCCGCCCGGAGCGGGCGGCGGACGGCACGATCCGGGTGCACATCGGCTGACCCGGGCGGGGGCCGCAGGTTTTCGCCGCGCCCCTGGACGCTCAGCGGGCTCCCGCAAGGTACGGAGCCGGGACGCTCAGCGGGCTCCCGCAGGGGCACGGAGCTGTTCGGCCAGCCGCTCAAGTTCGGCCGCCGTGGCGGGCGAGAGGTCGCTGAGTCCGCTGTGCACGGCCGTCGGGCTCTTGAGGAAGCGCCGGAGCACGGCCACGAGGAGCCCTCGCGGCAGAGCCCGCAACGCGGCGAACGCGCGCGGTACCGGCGGCGCCTCCAGCGCGGCGAGGTTCTGCCGTATGAGGTGGAGCATGCCGCGGACCGCGTCCGGAGCGTCGGCCAGCGCCACCGGGCCGCCCGCCGCGTGTACCGCCTGACCGAGCGGGACCTCGAACGCGGCGTGCGTCCTGAGCCAGGCATCCATCTGCGGCTCGGCCTTGGCGTTGATCCCGGCGGTACGGAACGTCTCCACGATCCGCTCCAGTCGCGGGGTGGTACGGCCGTCGGGCTCGCCGATCGGCATCGCGACCCGGCGGGTGATGACATTGGTCTTGCGGTAGCGGACCACGTCGCCGTCCATCGTGCCGCCGGCCGCGGGGAAGCCGAGCAGCACCCGCTCGTGGCCGATCACCGCACCCAGCGTCTCCGGGCCGGCTGCCCAGTTGAGCAGGAACAGTACGTCACCTCGGACACCGGCGAGTGATTCCAGCACCGCGTCCACCTGGTGGGTGCGGACGAAGACGGTGATCAGGTCGTACGCGCCGACCGGGTGCCCGATCACCGGTACCGGCACCCGCCTGACAGCCGGGCCGCCTTCCTCGGCGAGCTGCACCCCGTGCCGGCGCAGGGCGGTCAGGCGCTCGCCCCGGGCGAGGAGCGAGACGTCGTGGCCGGCCTCGTGCATGCGGGCGGCGAACAGGCTGCCGCAGACCCCGGCGCCGTACACGAGCAGTTTCATGACAGCCCTCTTTCACACGTTCGTTTGACTCATACGTTCGTTTCATTCAAACATATGTAGAGTCCCTTGTGTGGCGACCCCAGACACCCGCACCCAGATCCTCGACGCGGCCGAGCACCTCTTCGCCGAGCACGGATACCGCGGCACCTCGGTCCGCGCGATCACCACACTCGCCGGAGCGAACCTGGCCGCCGTCGGCTACCACTTCGGCTCGAAGGCGGAGCTGATGGCCGCAGTCGCCCGCCGCGTGAGCGAGCCCGTCAACGCCGCCCAGTGCGCCGGGCTCGACGAACTGCTCGCCCGGACCCCCGACCCATCGGTCGGCGAACTGGTGGAGGCATTCGCGGGGCCGCTGTTCGACGAGATGCCGGCCGACGACGCGGGCGGCGCCCGGAGGTCCCGGCTGATCGTGACGATCCTCAGCGACCCGGCCGAGGAGGCACGCAGCTGGACCGGCCCGGCCGAGAACTCGCTCCGCGAGCGCTACCTCGAAGCCTTCGCGCGCGTACTGCCCGGCCTGTCCCCGGAGGAGCTGTGGTTCCGGATGCGCGGGATCCTTGCCGTGACGGTCGTGGACCGCCTTGAGGCCCACCAGCAGCCCTCCCCCGGCTGCGCGTCCCCGGTAGCGGGCGAGGCGGCCCGGCGATGGGCGATCACGTTCCTGACGGCAGCGATGAGTGCGCCACCGACCCGGACCTGACGACCCGAGGCGGACGCCGACGGCGCGGGTCGGGCGGCGGTGCGTTCCGCGGGCGGGCGGCGGCGGAGCGCGGCCTGCCGGACGGCGGGCGGGCGTAGGCCATGTCGAGCCGCGCAACGTCGGTACCCGGGGGCACGATGGCGTCGATCCCGTCCAGGATCTCGTCGCTGAGGGCGGACCGCAGCGCCGCCCGTGTCAGCGCGTCCACGTGTCGGGGCCGCCGCCCCGCCACTCGATCAGCTCGGACCGGACCACATCCATCTCGTCCCAGCCCTGGAGTCCGGCCTGCTGCATGAACCGGGCGATGTCCTGCACGCTGAACGCCCGTCCCAGGATCTCCCCGTCCACCCGCACCCGCCGCCCGCCGTCCTCGTCGGGCGGATAGATCACCACAGGTCTCGTCCCGGCCATACCCACCACCTTCTCCCGCCGCCCGGAGCGACGCACAGCAGGCGTCATGGAAACGGCCCCCCGAAGATCACTCCGAGGGGCCGCGAAACCCTGGCTGACCAGGGCCTTCTCTACCGGTGGGCGCGGACGGTTTCGAACCGCCGACATCCTGCTTGTAAGGCAGGCGCTCTACCCCTGAGCTACGCACCCGGACGGGTCGACAGCCTACATTGCCCGAGGGGCTGCGCCGCAAACCCGTATCCGGCGAGGTCGTGCGCGCGCGCCGGACGGGGGCTGGCCCCACCTCCGATGCGGTAGTGGGCTGGATCGTGATGGTGCGCGGGGGTGCGTACGGTCGTGGCATCCACAGCGTCCGGCTCAGGGGGAGTCCCAGTCATGACCCGTACCGTTCCCGCCCGTGTGGCCGCCGCCGTCGGCGGCGTCGTGGTGCTCGTCGCCACCGCCACCGCCTGCGGCGGCTCCGCCGCGGACGACAAGAATCCCGAGCACCGCTCCTTCGCGCTGCACGGACGCACCCTCACCGTCGACTCCGACGACTCGTCGCTGGAGATCGTCGCCGCGGACCCGGCCGAGGCCGGCACGGTGAAGGTCACGCGCTGGTTCCACGGGTCGGTCCTGATCGGCAGCGACCCGCGGGTGACCTGGTCGATGAAGGACGACCGGCTGGTGCTGCGGATGAAGTGCTCCGGCATCGTCGCCGACTGCTCGGCCAAGCACCGCGTCGAGGTGCCGCCCGGGATCGCCGTCAAGGTGACGGACGGCGACGGCAGCGTGCGGGCGCAGGGCTTCAAGGACGCGCTGGACATCCGTACGCACGACGGCTCCGTGCACGTCACCGACACCACCGGCCCGCTGGAGCTGCGTACGGACGACGGCTCGGTGCACGCGGAGGTGTCCTCGCCCCGGGTGCGGGCGACCTCCCACGACGGCTCGGTCGACCTCCGGCTGGGCGCCGTGCCCGACCTGGTGGACACCCGCACCGACGACGGCTCCGTCACCATTGGGCTGCCGCACGCCGCGTACCGGGTGACGACCGGCGCTGACGACGGCTCGGTCGACGTGTCCGTGCCGCGCGACGACTCCAGCGCCCACTCGGTCACCGCCCGCACCCACGACGGAAAGATCACGGTGCGAACCGCGAACTGACCGGCCCGTGTGTTCGTCCTTCACGGGTGGGAGAATGACACCACCGAGGACGCGGCGCAGCACGGGAGAGGGATGTGACGGCGACACCGGCGACGACACCATCGCAGCCGTACCCGCCGTTCGCCGGGCCCCGGCGCGGCCCCTCGGCCCTCCGGGACGTCCTCACCCTGGTGGGTCTGCCGCTGTTCGCCGTCCTCGCGGTGCCCGCGGCGTACGCCGGCGGCGGCACCCGGCGCTGGTTCGGCGGGCGGGCGGACGGCCAGCGGGCCCAGGCGCAGGCCGCGAAGGACGCCGCGGCGGCCGCGTTCTACGAACTCGACACGGCCCAGCGTGACCTCAGGATCTCCATCGAGACGATCACGGCCGTGGACAACTCCCCCGCGGCCCGGCGCGCCGTCACCGACTTCGAGGCGATCAGCCGGCGCATCGACGAGGCGAGCCACCGCTACATCGAGGCCGTCGACGCCCACGACCTCGACCGGGACGATCTGGAGGCGTCCGCGGCCTCCCGGGCGCGCGGCGAGCTGACCGCCGCCAAGGAGGAACTGGTCCGCGTCAAGCAGGAGCTGGACCGGTTCGGCGAGGGCCTCGGGCCACTGCTCGGCAAGGCCGAGACCCAACTGGCCCGGATCGCACCCGCCGTGGAGCGGGCCCGGCAGGCGCTGCTCGCCGCCTCGAACGCGCTGGACGCCGTCCGCGGGACCGGGCTGACGGCGGACGACCTCGCCGCCCGGCTCGCCGCCCTCTCCCCCGAGCTGACCAAGCTGAACCAGGGCGCCGGGCAGCACGGGGTGCAGCCGACGCTGGAGCGGGCCGAGCGGGTGGCGCGGGAGGCCGAGGCGATCCGGGCCGAGGCGGAGCGGCTGCCGGAGAAGGCCGCCGAGATCGACCACCGGCTGGTGAGTCTGCGGACCCGCGCACAGGCCCTGACCACCCGGGCCGGACAGGTCGACCCGATCCTGAGCGAGCTGCGCCGCCGTTTCGTGGCGGCCTGCTGGCAGGACCTCCAGCAGGTGCCCGCGCAGGCCGTCGAGAACGTACGGCAGGCCGAGCAGAAGCTGCGGGAGGCGCGGGCCGCCCGGGACGCGCAGCGCTGGTCGGACGCCGGGTCGCTGCTGTCGACCGTACGGGCGCTGCTGAACAGCACGGACGAGGCGGTGTCGGCGGCCGGTGACCGGCTGACCCGGCTGAACGCCGTGCAGAAGGACCCGCAGCAGGAGATCGAGCGGACCCGGTTCGCGATCCGGGACGCGCAGCGGCTGGCCATGACGGGCCGGTCGACCCCGGATCCGCGGGACGCCCGGCCGCTGGACGACTCGGTGGCGCGGCTGGAGCGGGCGATCGGCGCCCTGGAGGGGCGCCACCCCGACTACTGGCACTTCCTGACCGAGACCGAGGCGGTGCGGCAGACGGTGGCGCGCGTGGTCTCCCGCATCCGCGAGGAACGCGGCACGCCCGGCCACTGAGACGAGGCGTTTGCCGGTGGGGCCGGCTGGGCGGATATTGGGTGATATGTAGGCCCGTCGCACACGCCCAGGGAGGCGGACATGGCCACACATTCACCGCCCCCGGAGCGGCGCCGGATCCACTTCGACGAACAGTTGCCACTCGACCACCGGCTGAACCAGGTCTACCGGATCGGCGCGGGCCTGATGGGTCTGTTCCTGGTGGCCTTCGGCATCCTCGGCCTCGCCAACCACATCGGCTTCTTCGACACCGGCGGCGGCACCACGCTGGGCCTGAACACCAACGGCTCGCTCAGCGTCCTGTCGATCTGCGTCGGGGTGCTGCTGTTCGTCGGCATGGTGATCGGCGGGAACTTCGCGTCCACGCTGAACATGGCGTTCGGAATCCTGTTCCTGCTCAGCGGCTTCGTGCACCTCGCGCTGCTGGAGACGGACTACAACTACCTCGCCTTCAAGATCCAGAACGTTCTGTTCAGCTTCGTGGTCGGCATCCTGCTGATGGTGTTCGGGATGTACGGCAGGGTCGGCTCGACGCTGCCGCACGACAGCCCGTACTGGCGGGCCCGCCACCCCGAGGAGGCCGAGCTGGAGGCCCGCAGGGCCGGCCCGACGCACGGAGCGGACGACGCGCCGGAACTGGAACAGCGGAGCGGACCGGGTCCGGGCCCGGCAGGGCCCGGCACGACACGCCGGATGTGACCCGGCCGAAGAAGACGGCGGGCGCCGTCGAAGGAGACGGACGCGACCGCAGGCGGCGGCGCGTTCGGCCCGGCGGCGCAAAGAACCGGCGGAGGTCTCGGCCGCCGGTGGCCGCGCCGGTTAGCCTGGGCGCATGCCTCGCTACGAGTACCGCTGCCGGAGCTGCGGCGACACCTTCGAACTGAACCGTCCGATGGCCCAGTCGGCCGCCCCCGCCGTCTGCCCCGCGGGCCACGACGACACGGTGAAGCTGCTGTCGACCGTGGCCGTGGGCGGCTCGGCGTCCGCGCCGTCCGCCGCGCCCCGGGCCGGTGCCGGGGGCGGCGGTGGCTGCTGCGGCGGGGGTTGCTGCGGCTGACGCCCCCGAACGGGCCGGCAGGGCTACGAGCCCTGCCGAGCCGCCCGCAGGAACTCGCGCAGGATGCGCTCCCCGGCCAGTACCCCGCGGTCCGGCAGGGCGCTGACCGCGGGCGCCGTCCAGCCGGAATCGGCCAGTTCCCCGTGTCCGGGCCGCCAGCCGCGGTCCGCCGCGAGCAGCAGATCGGCGTCGAGCAGCGAGTCACCGGCGGCCAGCGTCAGCTCGGCACCGGTACGGCGGGCGATCTCGCGCACGGCCGCGCTCTTGGTCAGCGGCTTCGGCACGGCGTAGATCTTGCGCCCCTGGAGGGAGACCGTCCAGCCCCGGCTCTCGGCCCACACGGCGAGTTCCTTCACCCAGTCCTCGGGCAGCAGCTCGCGCTCGACGACCAGATAGGCGAACAGGTCGTCGGCGACCCGGTGCTTGCGCGCCCACGCCGGGTCCGCGGTCTTCGCGAGGTACGCCCGTACCTCGTCCAGCGGGGCGCACTCGTCGGCGAGCCGCGCCGTCACCCGTGCGTGCCAGTCGGGGTCGGACACGCCGTCCACCAGCAGGTGCCCGCCGTTGGCGCAGATCGCGTACGTCGGCGCCGGGCCCGGCAGGTTGATGCGCAGATACTGCTTGCGCGTGCGGGTGGTGGTCGGCACGAACACGGCCGCGTCCCCCAACTCGGCGAGCAGCCGGGCCGCGGTCTCCGTCAGATAGGACAACGGCTTGCTCTCGTGCACCTCCACGCACAGCAGCCGGGGCGCGCGGGCGTCCGGCATGGTCAGCGCGAGGGCCGCCGCGGAGTAGATCAGGGTGCGATCGAGGTCGCTGGCCACGAGCACCGGCATCAGACCGTCACCGCCTTGCCGTCGGCACCGGTGGCGCCCCGCGTGAACTTGGGGTGGATCAACCCCACGCAGGTGTACGGGAGTCCGTCGACCTCCTCGACCGGTACGCCGCGCTGCTCGGCCAGCAGCCGCACATGGTCCAGGTCGGCGCCCGCGCCGGACCGGGCGAGGATCTTCCACGGCACCCGGCGCAGCAGCACCCGGGTGGTCTCGCCCACGCCCGGCTTGACCAGGTTCACGTCGTGGATGCCGTACTCCTCGCTGATCCGCTCGACCGCGGCCCAGCCCGCCCAGCTCGGGGTGCGGTCGGTGGCGGCCAGTTCCTTCACCGCCGCCGCCACCGCGTCCGTGACCTCGGGGAAGCATCCGGAGACCGCGTCCAGGAAGGCCACCGAGACGTCCGAGCCGGCGAGTTCACGGTAGAACTTCGCACCGTGGAAGTCGTGCGGCCCGACCAGGTCGGCGCGCAGGACCGTACGCGAGATCAGCCCGGACACCGTGGAGTTGAGGCAGGCGGACGGGATGAGGAAGTCCTCGCGGGTGCCGTAGGTCCGTACGCAGGAGCCCGGGTCGGCCAGTACCGCGATCTCCGGGTCGAAGCCGGTGATGCCGTCGGACTCCTCGAACTCCCGGACCGCCGCGGCCAGTTCACGGGTGATGGCGCCCTTGCCGGTCCAGCCGTCGACGAAGACGACGTCCCGCGGGTCGTGGTGGGCGGCGAGCCAGCGCAGCGCGTTGGCGTCGATGCCCCGGCCGCGCACGATCGACACGGCGTAGTGCGGCAGGTCGACCCCGTGCCGGAAGCGCGCCCAGCGGCGCATCAGCACGCCGACCGGGGTGCCCGCGCGGGCCAGGGAGACCAGGACCGGGCGGGGGACGGGGGTCCCCCCGTTCGAGCGAGGCCGGGAGTGGGGGAGTTCGGCGAGGACCGTCTCGGTGACCACGCCGACGGCACGCGCCAGCCGGCCGGCGGTGGCGTCGAGGGCCGCCTGGAACAGCTCCTGGTACTGCTCGCTCGGCTGGTACTCGACCGGCAGCGACTCGGCGTAGTGCGCGCCGCCGCTCTGGATGGCCTCCTCGCGCTCCTCGGTCGGCGCCTCCAGCGTCACGTCCGAGAGGTCCTGGAGCAGCCAGCCGACCTCGTCGGGTGCGTACGAGGAGAAGGCGGGGCCGCGCAGCGGCTCGGACAGCATGGCGGATCTCTCCTCGCAGGAGGCGGGGACGTACAGGGGCTCGGGAACGTACGAGGGGACGACGGCGAGCAGGACGTGCGGGGCGTGCGCGCCCAGCCGGGCCAACAGGCCGTCCGGGGCGTGCAGTTCGGGGGTGTCGGCCACCGAGTCGACGACGGCCACCACGGTGTCGAAGCCGCCGCCCGCCACGTTGTAGGCGTAGCGCTCGCCGGGGCCGTCGGCCGGGCCGTCGTGGGCGGGGAAGACGAGGCGGCTGCGTATCGCGTAGCCGGGGTCGTCGACCGCGAGGACGGGCGAGCGGGTGGTGGTGGAGTAGCGCACCTCGGCGGCGACGACCTGCTCCAGTTCGCGGGCGAGCCGCAGCGGCGCGTACATCAGCTCCTCGAAGCCGAGGACCAGGACGCGCCGGGCGCCCGTGGGCAGGGCCTCGGCGACCCGGGCGGCCATGGCGGGCAGGGCCCGCTCCAGGCGGGCGCGGTGCGCGGGCGTGAATCCGTGCCGTCCGCCGTCGGGCAGCCCGTGCGGCCAACGCAACTCGACCCGCCCCGCCTGACCCCGCCCCACCCACTCGGACACGGCGGCGACGCTGAAGGGGACCGTGAGCCCGGCGGGCACGAAAGCGGCGGGGGCGGCGGGGGCGGCTACTGGGCTGGCGACGACGGGGCCGGCGGTGACGGGGGCGGTTACGGGGCTGGTAACGCCGGGGGCGGCGGTGACGGGGGCGGTTACGGGGCTGGTAACGCCGGGGGCGGGGCCGGCGGTTACGGGGCCGGGGGTGACGGAGGGGGTTACGGGGCCGGGGGTGGCAGCGGGAGTGGCATCGGGGACGGGGGTGCGAGCGGCGTCGGCAGTGGTGGCGCCTTGATCGGTGACGGCACCGGCACCGGCACCGGCGTCGACATCCGCATCCGCATCCGAAGGAGTTCCGTCCGGCGCGGAGCGGGTCGCTGCGGGCGGGTCGTGGCGGGCGACCAGTTCGCGGCCCTTTTCCAGGACCCCGGCCGGGAGGCGCAGCGCGCCCGAGGCGGTGGCGACCAGGTCCACGCGGGTGTCCGCCTCCCGGGCGAAGTCCGCCAGCCGCGCGCGGTCGGCCGGGCCGCGCATGTCGACCAGGGCGACCACCACATAACGTCGGCGCGGATAGCGTTCGTGCAGGTCACGAAGGGTGTTCAGGACCGTGTTACCGGTGGAGAACTCGTCGTCGACGAGCACCAGCGGGCCGTCACCGACCAGCAGCCCCGGATCCTCCGGCAGCAGCAGGTGCGTGGTGGCGTGCGAGTGGGTCTCCTCGAAACCGCCGGCCCGCGCCACCCCCGGCACCGGGCGGCGGGTGGAGTGCAGGTAGGGGGCGAGCCCCAGGCCGTCGGCGACCGAGTGGCCGAGCCCGGTGGCGGTCTCCGCGTAGCCGACGACGACCGCGGCGGCGGCCTCCTCCTCGCCCAGCAGTTCCCGCACCCGGCGGCCGAGGGCGACCCCGTGGCCGTACACCACGGCCGGCGACTGCGGCACGTGCTTGCCCAGGACGTTGGAGACGAGCAGGTGCGCCCGCTTGGGATTGCGGCGCAGGGCGAGCCCGAGCAGGCCGTGCAGCGCGCCGTCACCCGTCAGCTCGACACCGAGCCGCTCGGTGACCCAGCTGCCGGACCACGCCCCGGCGCTCGCCGCGGAGCGCTCGGGGTGCTGGGAGTGCGGGGGATGTTGGGAGTGCGGGGGCCCCGGAGGTCCAGGGGGGCCGGTGGGGCCCGTGGGGCCAGGGGGGGCCGTGGGCGTTGGGGTGGTGGGGTTCATGGGGTCCATGGGGTTCCTTGTGGCGGGCGCTCAGCCGGGTATGCCGGCGGCGAGCAGCTCCACGAAGCCGACGTCCTCGTTGGCGACGCCGAACACCTCGGCACGCAGCAGGGTGCGCTCGGCCCAGGCGCGGTGCGGCTTCACCTCGTTCATCTTGTTCGTGTAGGCCGACCGGAGTACACCTCCGCCGCCGCGTTCCGGCCGCAGGATGTCCTGCGCGTCGCTGAACTCCTCGTGACTGACCACGGACAGCGCGTGCACGGGAAGCACATGGGAGGGGTGGATGCAGGTCTTGCCGAGCAGACCGTTGGCCTGGTCCAGGGAGATCTCCCGCAGCAGCCCGTCCATCGCGTGCTCGATGAGCCTCTCACGCAGTTCGACGGCCTGCCCCTCCAGGAACGGACTGCTGCGCAGCATCGGCTTGAACATGCGCTCCGGGACCCGGAAGTACTCCCACACCGGGCCGGTGACCGTGAAGCCGGTGCCGTCCGCGCGCCCGAGCATGTTGACCACGTCGGCGATCACGGAGGCCACGATCTGGACGTCGTACGCCGTCATGTCGGGCGCCCGGCGCAGCCCGTACGAGGAGCAGAAGTCGGTCACGCCGAGGCGCAGGGCGAGCACCCGGTCGCGGTACTTGTCGATCGCGCGGAAGATCCCCTCCAGGGCCTGCACCCGGGACTCCCGGTACAGCAGCTCCGGCGACTCCAGGACCGGCATCGCGAACAGCCGTCTGCCGCTGGCCGTCTCGGCGCTCGCCAGCGCCTCCAGGAAGAGGAGCCCGCGCTCCCCGGTGAACTTCGGCAGGACGAAGCCGGACAGCAGGCGGATGCTCGCGCCGAGCCGCCGCGCGAGGTCGGGGATCTGGTCGGGGACGCGGACCCGGATGAACAGCAACGGCAGTTGCGCCTCCGGCCGGGAAGCCAGGTCGGCGAACTGCCGGACGAGGTTCTCCTCGCCGGCCACGACGTCCGCGTCGTCGATCGAGTCCTCCAGGCACAGCACCATCGAGACCACGCCGAGTCCGGCCTGCTTGACGATGTCGTCGGCGAGCCGCGGCCTGGTGGCCGGGCTGTACAGCGTGGCGCCCAGGGCCGCGGAGAGCAGCCGGGCCGAGGAGTCGGCGGTGAACTCGCACGGCTCCTGATGAAAGAGGCGCTGCCGCACCTCAGGGGCGATGTGCCCGAAATGACGCATAAACTCCCCCGTGGCGCAAGGTGATCCTGTCGATTGCTTGTAAGGGTGGCCGGTAATAGTACGTAGGGACTCATGCCTGAGGTTCCCGTCGGGCATGAATTTCAGGTAACCCGACCGTGTCGGCCACCGCCACCTCCCGCATTCTCGTGACCGACCCCCGCATTGTCGTGACCAGGTCCGAGAGGGCAGGATGACCGCATGACGCACGCGATGCTGAAAGGGTCGAACGTCCCGCTGGGGGCCACGACGGTACGCGCCGTGCTGCGCTGGTCGTCCGGGCAGGGAATCCCCGACGTCGACGCCTCGGCGCTGCTCCTCGGCCCCGACGGTCGTGTGCGTTCCGACGAGGACTTCGTCTTCTACAACCAGCCCCGGCACCCCTCCGGGAAGGTGTGGCGGCTCGGCAAGAAACGGGTCGCCGAGGGCCTCACCGACACGATCCAGACAGATCTGTCGGGTGTCGACCCCGCTGTGAGCCGGATTCTCCTGGTCGCTTCGGCGGACGGCGCCACCTTCGACCGCGTACAGTCGCTGCGCATTCTGCTGTACGACGCGACGGCCGGCGACGGTGAGGCACTGGCGCACTTCGACGTCAAGCCGGAGACCGGTGCGGAGACGGCCCTGATCTGCGGCGAGTTGTACCGGCGCGGCGAGGGCTGGAAGTTCCGTGCCCTGGGCGAGGGCTACTCGAACGGTCTCAAGGGCCTGGCCGTGGACTTCGGCATCTCGGTGGACGAGTCGGAGGCGGGCCAGGATTCCGGTTCACGGGCGCCGGAGATCTCCCGGCCGTTGCCTCCGGAGCAGCCGACGGTGCCGGCTGCGGCGGTTCCGCCTGCGGCTGCGACTGGGGCTGGGGTTCCGGCTCCGGCCACGGCCGCGGTTCCGGCCCAGCCGGCTGGTGCGGTGCCGGCCCAGGCCGTGTACGGGTATCCGCAGTCGACGTCTGCGCAGTCTGCGTACGGGTATCCGCAGGCGGAGTCGTCGCAGCCGGCGTACGGGTATCCGCCGCCGGTGGTGGCGGCGGGGCCGGGGCCGGATGTGCGGCTGCCGCCGCAGGGGCCGCAGTTCATCAGCCGGTAGGGTGCGGTGGGCCCGGCGGGGGCGAGGGCCGGGGGCGGGCGTGGTCGGGTGGGTGCGGGTGCGTTGTGGCTGGTCGCGCAGTTCCCCGCGCCCCTATAAGGGGATCCGTCGTCGGGTCGGTGCGGGTGCGTCGTGGCTGGTCGCGCAGTTCCCCGCGCCCCCATGAGGGGACCGGCCGTCAGGTCAGTGCGGGTGCGTCGGGGGTCGTTGCGCAGTTCCCCGCGCCCCTGGCCAAGGGGCCGTCATCCAGTCGGTGCGGGTGCGTTGTGGCTGGTTGCCTAGTTCCTCGTGCCCCTGTTGGGGCGCGGGGTGTTCCGGGGGGGTCAGCGGCCTGTTTGGGTTTTGTAGCCTCTGCCCCATTGGAGGCCCCAGCCGTAGAGGCGGTCCAGTTCGCCCTGGAAGCCGTACACGAACTGCACCTCGCGGCGGACCAGTAGTTCCCCCTTGACGTTCTCTATCAGCACCACGGCGCAGGAGCGTGCCTGTGGGTGGCGTTCGTCCAGGCCTATCTCGATGCGGGGGCCGTTGCTCGGGTAGAGCGTGACGATCGCGTGGGTGCGGTCGAAGGCCGGCGTCTGGTCGTAGATGTACACGAAGACCAGGAGCCGTTTGATGTTGTCCCGGTGGTCCAGGTTGATGTACATCGTCTCGCCGGACGCCGAACCGAACCGGTCGTCGCCGCTCAGCTTGACGTACGGCGGTGCGTTGACGTCCCCCAGGTAGCCGCCGAGCGGCTGTACGACGCCCTTCGTGCCGTCGCTCAGTTCGTACAGGCAGCCCAGGTCGAGGTCGACGTTGACCATGCTCTGCCCGTGTCCGAGGACCTCCGGGGGCTTGAGCGCCTTGAAGGGGTGCCGGAACAGGCTGGTGCGCAGCGCGTCGCCCATGTCGGCCTCGCGCATCCGCCAGGTCAGGTTGACGCGCAGATGCCCCGTGGCCGCGTCCTGCTTGCTCAGGGACACCTGCTGGTGCCGTTTGGTGAGCTGGATGGAGTTGGTGGCGGCGCTGCCCGAGTCGAACTCGGCCGCCCGCCCGCCCAGCAGTCCGTCGAAGAAGCCCATTCCCGCCCCCAGTACTCATGCCCGACGTGTGCGGGGCGGCCGAACGCGTCGACGGCCCCGCACAGAGCGTTCCTCACCGCCCGGGGTGTCACACCCCGGACGCGACCTCGGCCTTCTCGTCCGAGTCCGTGGTGCCCTCGGCCGCGGCCAGTGCGCGGTTGCGGCGGACGGAGGACCAGAAGGAGGCAGCGATCAGGATGACACCGACCAGGCCGGTGATGACCTCGTTGATCTGGAACTGGATGGTGACCAGGAGGAGCACGGCCAGGGCGCCGATCGCGTAGTGGGCGCCGTGTTCCAGATAGACGTAGTCGTCCAGGGTGCCCTGGCGCACCAGGTAGACGGTCAGCGACCGGACGTACATCGCGCCGATGCCCAGGCCCAGCGCCATCAGGACGATGTCGTTCGTGATGGCGAACGCGCCGATCACACCGTCGAAGGAGAAGGACGCGTCCAGGACCTCCAGGTAGAGGAACATGAAGAACGCGGCCTTGCCGGCCAGGACGACCGCCGAACGCTTCTTGCCGGTGCGGGCGGCCTCCTCTTCCTCCTCCTGCTCCCGTTCCTCCTCGTCCTCCAGCCGGTCCTCGAAGAAGCCGGACAGGCCGCCGACGACCATGTACGTGATCAGACCGGCGATGCCGGAGATCAGGACGGTCTGCGCCTTGTCGGCGTGTGCGCCGCCGTGCTGGTGGGCGTGGGCGGCGAAGGTGAAGGCGGTGATGAGCAGGACGGCGAGCGCGATGCAGACCGACAGCATGTCGACCTTGCCGAGCTTGGCCAGCGGCCGCTCGATCCAGCGCAGCCACTGGATGTCCCGCTCCTCGAAGATGAAGTCAAGGAAGATCATCAACAGGAACATGCCACCGAAGGCGGCGATCGCCGGGTGGGCGTCGGTCACCAGTTGCTGGTAGTGGTCCTTGTTGTTGAGCGCGAGGTCGACGGCCTCGATGGGGCCCATCTTCGCGGTGATCGCGACGATCACGACCGGGAAGACCAGCCGCATGCCGAACACCGCGATGAGCACGCCGACCGTGAGGAAGATCTTCTGCCAGAAGGCATTCATCTTCTTCAGGACCCCGGCGTTGACCACCGCGTTGTCGAACGACAGCGAGATTTCGAGGATGGACAGGATCGCCACGATGCCGAATGCGGTCCACCCCCCGTACAGGACCGCGGCGACCAGGCCGAGCGCGGTGACCGCGAACGACCAGCCGAAGGTTTTGAGAAGCACTGGCTACCCCATCGTGTGTTGGGGGTCCCCACCCAGACGCAGTCTGAGGGGGATTTTCCCCCGCGCCGTACTCGGCTTTACGAAACGTTGACTCCGAAGTCTAGAGCGATACCCCGGAGCCCCGACGCGTACCCCTGTCCTACCGCGCGGAACTTCCATTCCCCCTGGTAGCGATACAACTCACCGAAGATCATCGCGGTCTCGGTGGAGGCGTCCTCGCTGAGGTCGTAACGGGCGAGTTCCTGCCCGTCCGCCTGGTTGACGACCCGGATGAAGGCGTTGGAGACCTGCCCGAAGGTCTGGCCGCGCTCGTCCGCCATGTGGATCGAGACCGGGAAGACGATCTTGTCGCAGCCGGCCGGGACCTTCGGCAGGTCCACCAGGATGCTCTCGTCGTCGCCCTCGCCCTCACCGGTGAGGTTGTCACCGGTGTGCTCCACCGAGGCGTCCGGGCTCTTGAGGTTGTTGTAGAAGACGAACCACTCGTCGCCGAGGACCCGGCCGCCCTGGCACAGCAGCGCGCTGGCGTCCAGGTCGAAATCGGCTCCGGTGGTGGAACGCGCGTCCCAGCCGAGCCCGATCATGACGTTGGTGAGGTTCGGTGCGGCCTTGGAGAGGGAGACATTGCCTCCCTTGGCGAGCGTGACGCCCATGTTGCTGGTCCTCCCCTGGGTGGAGCTTCTCCGGTTGTCCTGCGGGTCCGGCGCCGACCCCGGACGGAGCGGCACCGGACACAGCGGTCACGTCTCAGACGTTGACGCCGAAGTCCTGTGCGATGCCGCGCAGGCCCGAGGCGTAGCCCTGGCCGATGGCGCGGAACTTCCACTCCGCGCCATTGCGGTACAGCTCGCCGAAGACCATGGCGGTCTCCGTGGAGGCGTCCTCGCTGAGGTCGTAACGGGCGATCTCCTGCTGGTTGGCCTGGTTGACGACGCGGATGAAGGCGTTGCGCACCTGGCCGAAGGACTGCTGGCGGGTCTCGGCGTCGTAGATCGAGACCGGGAAGACGATCTTGTCGACGTCGGCCGGGACCGTCGCGAGGTCGACCTTGATGACCTCGTCGTCGCCCTCGCCCTCACCCGTGAGGTTGTCGCCGGTGTGCTCGACGGAGCCGTCGGGGCTCTTGAGGTTGTTGAAGAACACGAAGTTCTGGTCGCTGCCGACCTTGCCCGCCGTGTTCAGCAGCAGCGCGCTCGCGTCGAGGTCGAAATCGGTGCCGGTGGTGGTGCGGACGTCCCAGCCCAGACCGACGAGGACCGCGGTCAGGCCCGGGGCCTCCTTGGTCAGTGATACGTTGCCGCCCTTGCTGAGGCTGACTCCCACGAGTCCTCCATGTGTGTCCGGGGGCGGGGAGCCCCGTGAGTCGTCGGATATCGGATCAACGACTCGATCCTAGTAATGGGTTCCCGCCCCCCGCAGGCCCTGGGACCGAAGAAACGAACGCGTGTCGGTCGCAGGGCACCGCGTCACAGGCTGCCGAGCGCCTGTACGTAGCCGTCGAGGTCACGCGCGTCCGGCAGGTCGTTGACGACGGTCCACCGCACGACGCCTTCCTTGTCAATGATGAAGGTGCCGCGCACGGCGCAGCCCTTGTCCTCGGCGAAGACGCCGTACGCGCGCGAGGTCTCGCCGTGCGGCCAGAAGTCGCTCAGCAGCGGGTACTCAAGGCCCTCCTGCTCGGCGAAGACGCGCAGGGTGTGGATGGAGTCGTTGGAGACGGCGAGCAGCTGCGTGTCGTCGTTGACGAACGTGGGCAGGTTGTCGCGCAGTTCGCACAGCTCACCGGTGCAGACACCGGTGAAGGCGAAGGGGTAGAAGAGGAGCACCACGTTCTTCTGGCCGCGGAAGTCCGAGAGCTTCACGGCGCGGCCGTGGTTGTCCTTGAGTTCGAAGTCGGGGGCCTTGTCGCCGACCTGGATCGCCATCGTCCTGCATCCCTTCGGTGGGGGCTGTTCGGGTGAGACCACCCTACGCAGCGATCACCGGAGCCGATGCGGGCCGCCGGGCTGGGCCCCAAGCCCCGCGCCCGGGGTCGTCCGGGCCCGCGCGCGTCGCCCCGTCGCCGTGCCCGCGGGACCGGGGGGGAGGGGGGTCGACCCCCCCGGGGGGCTGC